>CAMYJP010000096.1 GCA_947258675.1 uncultured Desulfobulbaceae bacterium
TGAAACCCTGAAAAACAATTTTTGCTTCATACAAAGCCATAAGCGCCCCCATAGTATAAGGCGTAAGTTGATCTGCAATAAGCATAACGCTTGGCCGGTTACCACCAAAAAAACGGTTAGGATTCTCACTGTGCTTACCTGTTGCCAACGCCAGGGACTGGGCCAATAGGTTAGCCAATATTTTTTCCTGAGATGTCGTTCCTTTGATGAGCAGGTCATCTCCATACTGGCTTTTACGAAATCCGATAAATTCCGCTGGCACTATAGTGGTTCCCTGATGAATAAGTTGATAAAAAGCATGCTGGCCATTAGTGCCCGGTTCACCCCATACTATAGGCCCGGTCAGCCATTCTACCTGTTTACCGTTTCTGGTTACTGACTTTCCATTACTCTCCATATCACACTGCTGCAAGTGTGCAGTGAACCTTATTAGTGCTTGGCTGTATGGAAGTACTGCAACAGTCTCATAGTCCAAAAAATTATGATTCCAGACACCAAGCAGTGCAAGAAGTAAAGGCGGATTTTTCCTTATATCAGGATCTTCTGCAGCTAAATCCATGGCATAAGCGCCACGCAGTATTTCCATAAGGTTCTCATGGCCCAAGCCAAAACCGAGCATCACTGCCCCTACCATTGATGTAACGCTGTAACGGCCGCCGATGTAATCGAACATATAAAAAGATTGGAGATAACGGCTTGGATTGTCCATAGGACTTCCTTGACCAGTAACAGCTATAAAATAGTGTTTCGCTTCAAGGCCAGCCTTTTCATAGGCAGTACGGACCAACTCTTCATTGGTCAGAGTCTCCAGGGTTGAGCCGCTCTTTGACACAACATTGACGAGCGTTCTCGAAAGATCAAGGTCTCGTAAAACCGCTGCCGCATCATCCGGGTCAACGTTGGAAATAAAATGGAGACGTCGATTTTTTTTGGAAAAGGCCGCTAAAGCAAGATAGAGAGCTCGCGGTCCAAGATCGGAACCTCCGATACCAATTTGAATCATATCGGTAAAAGGTTCCTCTTTTTGATTGGATATTGCCCCGGCGTCCAGGTCTTTTAAAAATAATTCCAGTTTAGCTAGCTCTACCAAGGCTTGCTCTGTTGCCTCCCTGGCATATGGCTCTTTAGAAAAAACGTCCCGGCAGGCGGTATGTAACACCTGACGATTTTCACTGTCATAACCATGTATACGGTTTAATACTGCACCTTTCTTCATCTTCAGGAACTGCTTTATTGCTTCACTCTGATCAGCAAGTTCTTGCAACCCATCGAGAACATGGGTATCGATTCGTTGCGTTGCATACAACAGATCAAAACCAACGGCCTGGCAAACATAGTCTGTAATACGCTCCTCAGATAGCGCATCTGGTGCTGTAAGATCATACGGTGCTGCAGCCAGTTTATTTAAAATTGCTGTAGCTGGCAAACTGTCAAAGTCTTTTAAGCCCATGGTCCCCATTACCCCCTATAACGGTTTTATAGCCTGCTTGATTTACTCAATCCGCCCCTTATGACTTAAATTATCTCTTTGAAATTGCGCAAATAAAGATCGTTTTCTAGCGTAATGTTTATTAGCGAGCATGCTAAAGAGCATAAAGAACCACCGAGTTTGACTTTCTCGCAAAAAGTCGTTTCGCTTTCTTTTTAAGGGTCCGTCAATTTTGGTAAATAAAATAACCAGACTAAATCGTAAGTAAAACCTCTTTGCGCCAGCATAATACAAGAAAAAGCAGCGGTTATTCCCCCTTAGCTTTGCGTTTCATTTCCGCAATAACCTCTGCATAATTCTCGTGCCCGTAAACTGCTGACCCTGCCACAAAAATATTGGCGCCTGCCCGAGCGACTTCAGGTATCGTTGCTGGACTGATACCGCCATCAATCTCAATACCGGTTTGCAGGTTCCGTGAATCAATCATCTGTTTCAACTTCTGAATCTTGGTCACCGAAGCTGGAATAAAAGACTGACCGCCAAAACCGGGATTGACACTCATTAACATTACCAAATCCAAATCAGGAAGAATCTCTTCCAGAGTGGTAAGCGATGTGGATGGGTTCAGAACAGCCCCAGCTTTCTTCCCCATGTGCTGTATTGCCTGTATTGTTCTATGAAGGTGCGGGCAGGTTTCCACATGAACGGTTATCCAGTCAGCACCTGCCTTGGCAAAGTCCTCCAGATACTTGTCAGGATTGTCGATCATCAGATGCACATCCAGAGGTAATTTGGTAATCCTGCGAACCGCAGCCACAACTAAGGGACCAATTGTTATATTAGGAACAAAATGGCCATCCATTACATCAACATGTATTACATCGGCACCTGCACTCTCAACCGCCTGCACCTCTTCCCCCAGGCGGGCAAAATCGGATGACAAGATGGACGGTGCGATCATAACACTTTGCATTGATTCCATAGATATTTCCTTAATTACATCATAAAAAAAGCAAAATTAAGGTTCAGGGTTCAGATTAAATTATATATATATCAAAGTTGCTGCTCATCAACTTTCTGTGCCTTTTCTTCTCCTACCTCGCTATCTTGTCCGCTTTCTATTTGCGGTGAATTGCCCTCATGCTCAGCACCAACCGATATCATTACATACTTCTCAGGTAGTATATATTTTTGAGCCATATTCAGAACCGATTCCGCATCAACTTTATTAATTTCATCAATATAGATATTGCCAAAATTCTGTCCTAACAGATACGTTTCATTCAGGGCCATTTCAAGGGCTTGGGCAGAATGGGTTTGCAGTCCAAGTTCATATTGGCTGATAAGAATATTTTTTGCCCGTTGGAGCTCGTCTTCATTAATTTTATGCTCTCGGACCCTTTCCAATTCTTTCCAAACTTCCTGAATAGCTTGGTCCTTTTTGTCCGGACTGGTACCGATATAAATCCCGAAAGCGCCTGTATCCAGGCCAAATAAAGAAAAAGAAGAGAGGCTGTAGGCCAAACTCTGCTTATCACGGAGTTCCGTAAACAAGCGGCCACTTTGGCCGGAAAGCAGAGTATCAAGAACTTCAAGACCATAACGGTCTTTACTGTCCAATGTTGTGCCAAGAAATCCTATAACCAGGTGAACCTGTTCCTTATCCCGTGCAATAGTAAAATGATTTGGCTCTTTTGGCGCATCGGGTGGCAGGATCTCTTCTTGAAAGCCAATATCCGGTTCGGTCCCGGTCTTAAGCCAATCGCCAAATAATTTTTCCACCAAATCACGGACCTCTTCCGCCTTTACCGCTCCTGAAACCGCAAGGACCAATTTTTCAGGTTTAGCGTGACGGTGATATATTTCCCGCAAATCTGCCGGTGTTAGTCCCGTGATAACTTCTTCTGAGCCGGCGGTGTTTAGTCCATAAGGATGGCCGTCAAAAAGCATACGATTAAATTCTCTAAAAGCAAGTCCGGTTAGGGAGTCTTCCTGCTGTTTCAGGCGGGCAAGCAGCTCCGGACGAATTTTATCAGCTTCTTCAGCATTAAAGGCGGGGTTACGTAAAATATCACTTACCAGATCCAGACCATCTTCGAGAAAACGCGCAATATAATCAGCTTTAATTCCAAAGGTGTTTTTACCGTTAAACCCATTTATACTCCCTGCCTTGTCTGCCACAGACATGGCAATTTCACGCGCTGATTTTGTCGATGTTCCTTTTGGCAGAAGTTCACTGATAAAAGCAAACGCCCCATTAGTTGACAGTAACTCGGATCGAAGTCCACCCGGGAAAACCGCTCTTATACCTACTGTAGCAACGCTGTTTTCTTCTCGTACGAGCAGAATAGCACCATTTTCCAACTCAAATCGATGCAGCCCGGATAAAAAAGAGTCACTGATAAGTGCTGCAGAACTACTCTTACTGGCGGTTTCATCCGCCCGAGCGAGAACCTCTGTAAACGCTTCTTCACTCAATTCAAATGCACTTCCTGTCGGTACAAGAAAACCTGCTGTCACCCTCTTGTCTGAAAAATATTCTGTTGCTGTTTTTTTGATATCTGCAAGGGTCACGGTCCGTATAGCCTCCAGATACTCATCTTCTCTTGGGTCTCCAGCCAGGGATTCAAAAGAACCCAACATTCTCGCCTGACCTTCAACCCGCTCCAAATTAAAAACAAAATCACTCTCTAAATTGAGTTTGGCTCGCCGTAGCTCTTCCTCGGCAACTGATATATACTTAAGTTTGAAAAGCTCAACCAAAGCAACTTCAAGCGCAGCAAGCATATTCCCCTCATCCAGTACTGCAAAAACCTCAAGCATGCCCGGATCATGCGGGGTAAAAGCAGAACTGTCTATACCAAAAACCAGCTGTTTTTCATCCCGTAACGTTCTATAAAGCCTGGAGGTTTCTCCCTGGCCGAGAATATGGGAAATCACATCCAGCACAGGAGTATCGGGGCTGTCAAAAGGCGAGATCGGCAGAGCTACAGCCATTTGTGCCTGTTTTATGTCACCTTCAATTACAAATTTCCTCGGCTGTTTTTGTCTTGGTTCTCTTGGTAATGCATTGTCAAGCATATCGGTTCGAACCAAGTGTCCCATCAAGTTCTTGACTTTGTCTAGAACCTCAACTTGCTGAACATTACCGACCACGACCACTGTCATGTTATGTGGTTGATAATGTTTTTCTATATAGGAAAGAATCTTTTCCCGACTGAAACTACTTATACTTTCTGCTGAGCCAATGACCGGCAGCCTGTAGGGATGAATCATGTAAGCATTACTCAATAGCTCTTGAAACAATTTTATGTTGGGCCTGTCATTCCGCATGCCTAATTCTTCAAGCACAACTTTTTTTTCTCTTTCCACTTCTTCAGAATCAAAGATGGAATTAAGCACAGCATCCACCAAAACGTCTAAGGCCATAGCCCAATGGCGTGATGATAAAGTGGCATGATAAACCGTTGACTCGAAAGAAGTATAGGCATTGATTCGGCCGCCGACCCCTTCAATAGCCTCTGCCAGAGCTCCCGGGCCGCGGGTATCGGTGCCCTTGAATATCATATGCTCGATGAAATGTGTAATTCCTGCCTCTTCACTCTGCTCAAATACACTGCCGGCCTTTACCCAGATCTGCACTGTTGCTGCATTTGTGCCGGGTGTCTCCTTCACTATAACCTTCAGGCCGTTGTCAAGGGTTGATTTATATAAATGAGGAGCCAGCTGTGCCGCGTATGTTCCTTTATTATTCATAGTCATCACTGCCATAAAGGTTATGAAAAGGGAAAACCAGAAAAACACCCGATTCTTTCTCATAAAAATTCTCCAAAAACTAATCTGCCGCATATCACCAACCTAAGACAATACAAATCGCTTCGGCAGGTTGCTTCCGCTTTGTAACCCAGAAAATTCACGTATCGAATTGGTTGAAGATCCGAGGAATAAGCGGATCAGCTATACTCCAGTATGCTGAATCGCTTATGATAATGGAGATTCAGCCGAATCGTTACGCCTCTGGTGAGCAATTCCAGAAAGGGATTTACACTCACTGTTACCCAACTACACTGTGTAGTTGGGGGAACAGGCCAACAAGGCTATATTAATATTATAAGTTTAATCGCATATATTAATTTTTCTGAAATGCTCATGAATTATCTGGGTTAAGATTTTACACGGTAACAAAAAACAAATATTTACTCAAAGAATAATCTAACCCGGAAGATTAACGGAGCTGACGGTTAAAATCCAGGTAAGCGAGGCGCCGAGGAAGAACTCGTTCAGCAAAATACATTAATTTATCCGAAATGCTCATTGCTTTTTCGGACTAATGAAATTGTAATGATTTGAAATCTGGGGGATTGAACAAAAGCAGAGAGATGATTTAATCAAGCATTACCGTCATTTTCAAGAATTGTCAGCCTGGAGACGATTTTAAGAATTACCTCTTTCAATTCGGGCGGAATTTCGAGAAACTGCACAGCCATTCCCGCACCCATAATTGAACCGGGAAGACTTACCCATACTACTTTTGCAGTAACCGAAACTTCCTGCAATTCACCAATCGAAAATTGCAGTCTGGGGTATTCACCTATTGGCGGAGGATTATCCGTAGAAAGGAACATGCCATCTACAGAGATGTCTTTACTGAAAGAAATAAGATAATCCCCCTCATGGATATAGTTCACTTTGAATTTTACCGGAACTCGATCATTGGTTCTTCTTTCTGCATTTTTTATTCTACTTTCAGTATTAACTATCTTCATTTTCCCCACACGATTCTGTTGATATGGAAAACCTGTCATTGTTTCACAAGGTAACTAATCAATATGAATTTATTTTTTTTGCAGACTTAGTATTCACGGAGAATTAAGTCAAGCAGTAATTTCTCGTTAGTTATTGTTTCTAATATTAAAAACCTAAAAAATGATGCAATATGAAAAAATACAGTTTGTTGTACTTATTAACATTTTGTTCAATTCGTATTACAATCGGTCAACATAATCTATTTGGCAAATATAATCATTATTTCTATTGATTATATCGATTAGCAGTCGATAAGATGGTAACCGTCTGCCGTCATATCACTTTATATTGTTCTGATCTTAAAACCAGTGCGTTGGACCCGCTTAATAATTATAAAAACAAATGCGGATTAGAATTCTGACATACAACATCCATCGAGCTATAGGTGTTGATCGCCGCTGCCGATTGGACCGGATTATTAAAATTCTGGCTCATCACAACCCGGATATCGTTCTTCTCCAGGAAGTTGATTTCAAAGTTCCCCGCTCAAAAAAGAAGAATCAAGCCAAAGAGTTGGCCAAGGCACTAAATTACCCGTTTTATGAAATTGGTTTGAATGTTCAGCTGCGACAGGGATATTACGGGAATGCTACCTTGAGTAAATTTCCTATCCTGCGAAAAAGAAATATCGATCTAACCATTGGTACCCACAAACGTCGTGGCTGCCAGCATACATCAATTCGATTAGAGGCCGATTCATTTTACCCACAGATATTGGAAGTATTTAATCTACACTTAGGTCTATCAGCACACGAACGAGCTCGGCAGGTAGGATTGCTCGCGCAATCGGTGGAATTTGCATCAATGAGTTCAAGCCACCTGTGTATTGTCGGGGGTGATTTCAATGACTGGCGGTCTCTTCTTCCCCCTGTTTTTACTTCTATTCTCGGATTCCAATGTGCAACAGAACTCAAAAGACGCAATGATGAAGCTATTCCCACCTATCCATCATTTTCTCCAGCAGGAAGTCTTGATAAAATCTTCTTTCGCGGAGGTCTCCGAAAAATAAAAGGCCGCAGCTGTCGACTGCCTATTTCCAAGGTCGCCAGTGATCATCTGCCGATTATTGTAGACCTTGAAACTTAGGGAGCAAGATTGAAAAATGATACCCCACCCGCAGAGCAGGTAGCCTCAGGAGATAAGCATTCTGAAGGGCATAAACTCCGACTTCGAGCCCCCTTGTATACAAGAATATT
>CAMYJP010000097.1 GCA_947258675.1 uncultured Desulfobulbaceae bacterium
TCTTATCGCAATAGTCGATACAACATTTGTTGGTTTTTTAGTGTTCTATTCCATCAAAAAAGGTGCGTTTACGATACGTGAATTGTTCATCCCTGAATAGCTATTCCCACAAACAAGGTTTACCCTAACATTCGATGGATCAAAATTTAGGAAAATTGCTCGTTGACCAATATGCTTACTGAATTAATATGAAACTGAGCCCTTTAGCCATAAAGGTTATTAAATTTACATAAAAGGAAGGGAAATCATGCGAAGAATAATCAGTAATTTAACTTCGATATTGGTCATGGTGTCTATGTTTATTGCACCTTTACCGGGACTGGCAAAGTTACCAGCAAACTGTATCGACCGACTTGTTGATAAATCTGAACAGCATTTGAAGGAATTAGAAGAGACTCTTGCAATTGAAAGCAAAAAAACGGTAGATCATTTTACAGCCTTGGACAATAAATGGAAAGAATTCGCTGGGTACTTTAAAGGTGCATGGGCAAAAGAATGCCTAGACGTAGTGCCAAAAAATCTTGAAACGTTCAACAATTTCCAAGAAAAACATATAACTCCCATGTGGCAAGCTGTAGGTGTAAAGTTGCGAGAGCTCTGTTCCGCTGCAACACAGGAGCGCATAGATTATCGCGTTGGTAATATTAAAAAATTTATTTCAAAAGGTAACCAGAGAAATGCAGAAAGGGAATTTAACGCTTTTAAGCAGGAAATTTCGCAAAAACCATACATCGCACGCTGCACACCAAAAAAGGAGGAACTCGAAAAACTGGTGTCCATTGAAATTCCAGGACTTCTTGGTGATGCTGGTTCTCAGGACGAATTAAATGTGCTCGCTAATAATTTTCCAATGGTTGCCAAGGGATGGAATACTGCGCAGGAGGCCCTTGCCGCTCAAATTGAGGCTCCCGGCTATTTAACAGGTACTCAAGGGCAGACAGATTTTAGAAACGCGGTCAATAAGTGCTTAAAAGCTATCAAAACTTTGCGCGCAGCTGGTAAAACAGAGACCACACCCATAACATTTCGTGATGGCGGCTCTGCCACCTTGGGTGAAATTACCTCTTTAATCAATAAGACTGCCAGTGACCTAGATGGATTTTTTGCACGTATCGTTCAGAACAACAAAGAGTTTCGTGGAAAAAGCAGACAGGCCTGGATTGATGCTAATGTTCATGGGAGTGCAATGAAAGATATATTTACCAGCAACAAGAAAATCATCCCTCGTGTTGAAAAAATGGGCAATACAATCATGTGGAAGTACCGGAGTTACACTACAGGTGCTATTTTTCACGAATGTAAGGAATATGTCTTTGATGCCTCAGGAAAAAAAGTTCTCTCTCACCAAACTTTTAAATGTGAATAATTATAAAATTGACTACCAAAATTAGATTCCTTTCATCACCTCGGATCGGAAGGTATTCGATAGGCAAAATCCATCCCTAGATGTGCGATCGGATAGGACTGATATTTTTGTATCCGATCATTAAGGATGGATATTTTAAAATGAAAAAAGACCAACTGCAATCATAACCAAAGACAAACCCCATTTCTTGAGTATTTTCTTCAGCAGTAATTTTCTAAGTGCCAGTTTTTTTTCTTTGTTTTAACCCTCACCCTTGACAGTCAAATAGAGAATGATTGTATTGGATATAAGTGTGAATATGATCCGCATTTGGCGAATTGGCCGAAAATCAAACCAATGCCCTCTTCCCCTAGTCTTAAAGCAGGGAGTCTGATTTATGGCATCTTCTGCAAAATATCATAGCAATTCGATGGAGCAGGACTTTGTCTTCTATCGGCTGGCCTTTGCTTTTAAAAATAATGATGCCAACGGATACAACAGACTTGGTATCTGGCTCGGCAAACAGGGCCAGCTGACCGAGGCGGCGGCAGCTCACCGACGAGCCCTCCACATCGATCCTAAATTTACAACCGCCTATCAGAATCTTGGCTTTGTCCTTGCCGCCCAGGGAGATCGAGCCGGAGCCCTGGATTCATTTCAGCGAGCCAGCTCTTTGGCACCGGATGATCTTACAACAAAACACATGATTGCCGCCCTTAGCGGTGCAAGGCCTTCCTCTCCACCAAACCAGTTTGTCACCCAGCTTTTTGACAGATATGCCGCAACCTTTGAACATCATGTTAAGAAGGCCCTGAGTTATAATACACCTGCTAAGCTCAGAAAATTACTTGATGGATGCATAGGGTCAACAATGCACTTTCAGAGGGCAATCGATCTGGGCTGTGGTACCGGCCTGGCCGGCATACATTTCCGGGAGATTAGCGTCCGCCTGGCCGGCGTTGACCTGTCAGCCAATATGGTGATGAAGGCTCAAGAAAAAGGAATCTATGACTCATTACATGTAGATGACCTATGCACCTATCTGAAATACACCAAGGATCAGTATGATTTGTTTATAGCCTCAGATGTCCTGGTTTACTTAGGGGAGCTGACCAGAATATTTTCAGGAATTAAAAGATGTGCCGCACCCGGTGCTTTCTTTCTCTGTTCAACCGAGATCTGCGCGGGAAACAGCTTTATTCTGCAGAACACATTCCGTTACGCCCACAGCCATTCATATCTTCAATCCATGGCCATCGAACATGGCTTTTCGGTGTTTAAAGTCTCTGAAGCCAGGATTAGAAAAGAGAACAAGAAATGGATAAAGGGGGATCTTTTTGTTCTGCAAAACTCAGCTGAGTGAGGTTCCAGGTCATGTTTTGGTCAATATCCTGAGGCCTATGCAAAATTGATCTTGCCTGCCAAGCAGGAAGATTATTATAGCCTGATCACAATCTCTCTTAATCCAGAGTTTACAGCCGTATTGAAAGAGTCTTTTGTTATCTTCACCGTACACGCCGTATTTTTCATTTAAAAAAAAATCATTTTACCCCTTTTATTCCTAAAGAATTAAACTTTTTTTACTGATAAGAAAAGGATAAGAAAAGAAACATACTTTTAGGGCTGTCATCTCTCATCGCCAGCCAAGATCACAGAGCAATATGGACCAGAAACATACATATTCAATCATTAGACGCAAAAACGGGTACACTTTAGTTGAACTCATGGTAGCGCTTGTCCTGACAAGCGTTGCCAGCACCGGCATTCTTTTGAGTTATGTATCATTCTCTTCTTCCAATGACGTTCAGGAGCAGATCGTTGAAATGCAGCAGAATGTACGGATTGCCTTGCGGACAATGGAATCAGAGATCAGGATGGCCGGTTTTGATAGCACCGAGGCTGCAGGGGCTGGCATTGTGAACGCAACAGCAGTCAATCTTCAGTTTACTAGAGATCTTGATAGCAATGGTGATGTCACGGGCGCCAATGAGGATATTACTTATTCGCGTTATGATTTTGACGGTGACGGACAGGCCGATTTGGTCCGCAATGATGTGAACGGTTTAGGCGCCAATCCGGTTGCCCTGAACTGTGATGCCCTTGATTTCGTGTATCTTGACGAAGATGGAGCAGTAACTGCATCGCTGCCGGATATCCGTATGATCCAGGTCTCGATTGTAATCCGGACCTCCGATGAAGACTATTCTTATACTAATTCGGATGTTTACCAAAATATTGCAGCGATTCCTGTCACGATTTATACAGCGCCAACTGACAACTTTCGTCGCCGGCTATTATCATCGCATGTGATATGCCGTAATCTGGGCCTTTAGTGATGGAGATAACTGAAGCATGAGAGCTGAAAAGGGTTTTTCGATTCTGGAAGTATTAATAGGGGTTTCCCTTTTCGCCGTCGGGTTGATCGGGGTAACCGGTCTGTTTATTTCCACGGTGAAAGGGAACTCGCTGTCCGGCAATGTATCTGATGCAACCTTTCTGGCGTCTAACATTCTTGAAGAGTTGATGACCGCACCCTACGATCCAGCGCTTGATCCTCAAAACCGTCTTCTCGATGACGGCGATTCCCCAGGCGGGTTGGATGATAATACTGCTGCTACTGCGGACGGATCGAGGTTGGGGATAGGGAGAAATAACAAATTTAATGTGTACTGGAATATTGCTGTGGACGAACCATTATTAAACTCAAAGCAAATCCGGATAATCGTTGAGTGGTCGGTAAAAGGACAATCGCGGCAGCTCGTGTTTAATTCCATACGGTCACGGGTGATATGATGGGTATCCTTTGGTCAAAAATCTGCAATGAAAAAGGGTCGGTCTTAAATATCGCCCTGCTGATCCTGTTGATTACCTTCCTGATCGGTCTGTATTCAAGCAAGTCAACCACGACAGACATCCGGATAACGTCCAATGAAAAATCCGAGAAAACTGCCTTTTATGCTGCCGAAGGGGGCTGGCAGGTTGGGGTGGAGTGGCTTGATTCGCAATATCCACTAGTTTCGGACAACAGGGGGCTGGATAACAGTGGTGCTGATATAACTTTGACCGTGGCCCATCCTTCAGATGCCGAACCCCTGTCGAACAACAGCACATATAGCGTCACCACGCAATTTATTGACAGAACCGATGCAGTTGATTGGGGCACAGATTTTAAAAGAGTTAATTATTCGGTCATTTCTATTGGTACCGGACCGCGCAACGCCAATGTAACGACTACTGTCCAATCCGGCAAGATAGAAAAAGTTGTAGGAGGTTATTAATGAACATGCATACATCACGTCAGCTGGGATTCATTCCACTCATAGTAATTGCTTGTCTCACGATTCTTGCGGAAATAAGTTTCGCTTTTACCCTGTCAGCGCCTGCGGACTATACAAAAGACACTCTGTCTGTTGGCTCCAGCTATTACCTGGACCGGTCATATACCATTGCATCACAACCGGCCGGGTTTGAAAATTTTCAAGCAATTCTTACCAGAAATGATGATAAAAACCTGACCGATGCAGTGCATATCCAGTTCAGCCTGCCTACATCATCCAACGTCTATGTTGCCTATGACCGGCGGGCGACAACACTTCCGACCTGGCTGCAATCGTTTACCGCCACCGGCCAGCAAATTTTCTCCGCCGGTGATGTCAGTATGGATTATTTCAATGTCTATAAAAAGTCATTGCCTCCCAGCGTAGTGACTTTGGGCGGCAACAAATGCTGCGGTGGAGTGGGCGCTAGTAGTAATTATATCGTCTATGTTGAAGAATCCGATGCCCTGGCAGTCTCACCCAACACACTCATAGTAAACCCTGGAGAAATCGTTACCGTTACCATCACAGGTGGTTTCCCTCCATATTCCTTTACTGAAAACCCAAGCGGCAAGGCAATTATCACGCTCAGCGGTTCAGTTATGACCTTAGAGGGGCAAGGCACGGGTGACTCAGACATCACTGTGACTGATTCGGTCGGTACCGTTGCCGATATAGATCTAAAAGTATGGACCAACGCTACACTCATGGTACACCAGCCAACATTAACTATTGGGACCGGAGGTATTGACTATGCAGCAGCCGGCGGCGGCCCATTACCCTACAGTGTAAGCTCCAGCGACGATACAGTAGCAACGGCATCGATTAATAACAAACAGATCACTGTTCAGGGGATTTCCAGCGGCACAGCCACAATTACCGTTACTGACGATATCGGCGACACCGACACCATTGCTGTTACCGTTATCCCGCCGCTCACTGCGTCGCCGACAATGTTAAGCATGAACCCGGGAGATTCAGATACCATTACATTAAGTAACGGGGTCGGACCGTTTACCGCTGTTTCCGGTAATTATGATGTGGCAACGGTGAGTGTAAGCGGCAACATAGTCACTGTAGACGCTCTTGGCCCTGGCACCATCACGGTTAACATTCGTGACAGCCTGAACACCCCGGTCTCCGTGCTGGTAAATGTCGGCGGAGCAGGGGCCGCAACCCTAGGAACCTGCCCCATGCCGCCGTTCAGTGTCGGCGCGGCAAGACAGCCCAATATTTTATTGATTCTTGATCATTCCGGCTCAATGAATACCGCTACAACCCCGTCAAGATGGGAGATCGCCAAAACCGTGCTCATGAATATCCTTGATCAGTTTCCCAATGTCCGGTTCGGACTGATGCGCATGGACGGCAGCAATTTTAACGGCGATGACCAACTCAACGGCTCGCCCATGAGACAGGGCGGCAAAGTTCTGAAACCCTGCGGCACTCCAGGCGGCGACATTAAGACCATGATCAACAACTGGACCGTGGCAAATGTACCGCAGACCTGGACCAACCTTGCCGAAACCCTGGCTACCGCAGGGCAATATTTTGCGACCGTACAGTCAAGCGGCAACCGCATTGGCATGGGTCCGGCAGGATTGGGGTATTATGAAAAAAATTATTTTTTCCCAACCAATTTAGATGATGCTACCATTAATGATGATGACGGCAACATCATAAATACCTTGAGCCCGATTCAATATTATTGCCAGCAATCGTTTATTATCTTCATCACCGATGGACTTGCCAACTATGATAATGACTGGAACGTGGTTACCGATGTAATCGGTGATTATGACGGTGATGGTGACAGTGCCGACTGCAGGAACGGTGATGCAGGATGTTCCACCGCCGACGGCGGCTCTGTAAGCAGCGGTCGGGGAGAATATTTTGATGATGTGGCACAGTTTCTCTATGAGCATGATATGCGGTCGGATCTGCCGGGCACTCAGAACCTTACGACCTATGTCGTCGGCTTCCAGTTCGATGATGCGCTCCTGTCAGCTGCTGCAACTAAGGGCGGCGGCGAATACTATACGCCAACCGATGCTGCCAGCCTGACCATATCTCTGCAGGACGCTATCCTAAGTATCATGGATAAAATTTCCTCCGGTTCTGCCGTGGCCACCCTTTCCACGTCAGCCCAAACCGATGATTACCTGATTCGGGCACGTTTCCTGCCCTTAACATTTAAAGGTTATCTTGAATCTTATGTTTATCCTTACAGCGCAGGGGATAATCCGGTCTGGGAGGCCGGTGACCTGCTCACCACCCGTGTTACTGCCAGGGATATTTATACCTATATGAGCACCGAGGGGACTCCGAAACAGGAATTTCTTTCTACCAATGCGGCCTTAAAAACCAAGCTGAGTGCTGACTGGGGTGAGACTGCAGCAGAGACAGCTGACATCATGAATTACATACGCGGCGCTTACACTTATGAAGGCACGAAATACAGGGACCGTGACGGTTGGGCGCTTGGCGACATCATTTATTCGACGCCGATGGTTATCGGCCCTGCCAAGTTTTTTCATACGGAAAATGACTATCAGATTTTTAAAAATGAACACGCGGCCATGAAGATTGGGGGTTTATCCCGGAAAATATCCAGAGTGCGATTACGAATCTGACCGACAGTGACTGCCATAACTATTATGTGGACCTGTCGCCTTATGCCACTGATGCCTGGGATTCAACCTGGGACACCTTTTATGACGATGATGGGACCGCCAACGATGAAGACGGCTGGCGGACTGTACTCCTCGGCGGCAACAGGCTGGGTGGCGAAGAATATTTTGCCCTTGACGTGACCGATGCCAGTGGATTTGCAGCCCTGTGGGACGTTGTCCCCTTTCCAGGCCGTAAATCATCGACAATGCCGGTGATCAGTAAAATTAAAGGCGGTTCCGTTGATAAATGGGCTGCCGTTGTAACGAGCGGTTACCATGAAGGCACGGGCACCGGCCTCATTGCGGCCCTAAACCTTACTGCCGGAGGACAAGAAACTATCTGGAATGACGGGACCTCGGACGTCTCCGAACTCTCCACCCAATCAAAAGATGCAGCCAACCCCTATTATACGTTATCCTCTCCAGCCGTTTTAGACTCGGATAATGACGGGTATCTGGATTTGATATATGTCGGCGACACAGAAGGCTCTTTATGGAAGTTCTATTACGATTATATTGACCAGATCTGGAAAAAAATCGAGCTATTTGACACCGGTGGGCAGCCGATTACCGCCAAACCGGTATTGGTTAAAGATAGTTATGGAAAATTAAGGATTTATTTCGGTACTGGAAAATATATGGTCACCAATGACAGATACAATACATCACGAAACTCCTTTTATGTACTGGTGGAGCAGAAAACCTCATCAGCAGACGCCAACAACGGCCATTATACGAGCACGACGGCCTTAACCAAAACAAGTCCGGACCTGGTCGATCTCACCAGTACTACAAACCAGACCCTGTTTGATGCCATTACTGCTGCTGAAGCAACCAGAGTAAATGAGAAAGGCTATTACTTTGACCTTGAAGACCCCGGAGGTTTTCCTGCGGAACGGGTTGTTGAGGAGGCGTTGGTTATTGATGGGGGTGTTTACTTTACATCATTTTTACCTAATTCAGACGTCTGCGGGGCAGGTGGCGATTCCAGAATGTATGCGATTCAAGCAAAAACCGGACTGCCATTAAAGGAAGGCGGCATATCTGCACTGGATTCAATGGCTGCTGATACAAGGTACATTCCCCTTGGCGAAGGAATCGCCTCCAAGCCGGTCTATTACTATGATTCAAAAACCAAACAAGGGCATATCATTACCCAGAGAAGCGGCGGTGATATCGATGATAATGATGATCCGAAGAAAAAGGTCATGTCCATCCGATCTTGGCAGACGAATTAACCTTGAGAGATTTTGAGAAAAGGAGTTTCATATGAATGCGATCAAGATGTTGCTTTTTATAGTGTTGTTGCTTTTACCGACTTTTGCCCATGCCGGTCAAACGATAATCATCGAGGGTAGGATTGGTGATTATTCTCCCAAGGCAAGGGTGTTTGAAATCAAAGGAAAAATGTATCAATTGCCACCTGATATACCTGTCATGAGTTTGCAACAGAGGGAGTTATCTCTGAGTCACTTAAAAGGCGGGAAGTCGGTAAAAATAATCGGTGAAAAAATAGTCAGTGAAAACGGTAAGGAACGGACCATTTATCAACAAGTTATTCTCCTGAACTGAGAAATGATGCTGATACATTGTAACAAAACCCTATAATCCGGTATTACTTAATCACTTTTGGTTTATATGGAAATGAAATATGGGTCCTTCGTATAAGTAGAAGAGAGACTTCATACACTGACTGTAGGAAAGGTCCATGTAACTTAACTCCTGAGGATAATTGATCATAACTGCTTCGATGACGAATATTGTTAAGTATTG
>CAMYJP010000098.1 GCA_947258675.1 uncultured Desulfobulbaceae bacterium
GGCTTCAACATGATCATCATGGTTTCTGCTTATTGCCAGCAACTTGATACGGTAGCCAAACTCTTTAGCAAAACTGATATCAAGCGTTTCCACCTGAGATATGCCTTCAACATTGATATCATCAAGGCTGATATGCATGCCATATGCAATAGTCATAAGGATAGCAAGCTTGTGAGCCGTATCAATTCCTTCTACGTCGTATGTCGGGTCGGCCTCTGCAATACCTTGGGCCTGTGCATCTTTTAATACTTCGGCAAACGATGCTCCATGATCGGTCATTTGTGTGAGAATATAATTTGCTGTGCCATTGAGGATACCCATCATAGACTCTATTTTATTGGCAACCAACCCCTCTTTGAGAGATTTTATAATTGGAATTCCACCGCCTACACTTGCCTCAAAACCCACTTCCACATTGTGACGCGTAGCAGCTTCAAATATTTCTCTACCATGCATGGAAAGCAGGGCTTTATTGGCAGTAACTACATGCTTACCGCATTCTATTGCTTTAAGAATAAAAGATTTGGCTGGTTCCATTCCTCCGATCAGTTCAGCAACAATTTTTATTTGCGGGTCTGAAAAGATATCATTTGCATCCCTGGAGAGCGTTGTTGTGCCCCCTTTGGAAATGTGGTCAGGCAAAACATCAACATTTATATCAGCAACCCTGGTCAGACGAACAGATGCTCCCACTCTTTTCTCCAGTCTGGCTGCCTGCTCGTGGAGCACCTGTGCCATACCGCTGCCAACAGTACCAAACCCGATCAATCCAACTTTTATTTCATCCATGAAACACTCCTGTGCGATTTTTATGTCAAAAGCTCCTCCTCGTCCGCCTGAATCCAGCAGCAAGGAAATACTTTCATTATTTTACGAATCAAAACGCCACAAAGTACCTTCTTTACTCATTAATGTCAAAAACATAGTCACATTAAACTCGCGAGGGGACCATGCAAGGAACTTGCTGTCAATACTCCATTTTCTCGTCCAGGACATATTTTGTTGGCATAGAATAGCATATAGTATATAGTTTCAGAGTTTTGCAAAATTTTTGCACTTCAGCCATCACCGGTGCTGAAGTGTTCTGTTTTTCAATTGGCCGTATTATTAAATTTTAAAAAAAGGGGGAACAAATGAACATTTTAGTTTTCGGACCAAATGGTAGCGGCAAAGGAACTCAGGGAGCCATTGTACAAAAAAAATACAACACTGCCCATGTTGAATCAGGGGCAATTTTCAGGAAGAACATAGGTGGCGGCACCGAACTTGGCAAGCAGGCCAAGGAATATATTGATCGTGGCGACCTTGTACCGGATGATATAACCATCCCAATGATTCTTAACCGCCTCAAAGAGGATGATTGCAGTGAAGGTTGGCTGCTCGATGGTTTTCCCCGCAACAAAGTCCAAGCTGAGACCTTAGCCAAGGCATTGACCGACGAAGGGATTGCATTGGATTATGTAATTGAAATTGAACTGGACCGCCAGATTGCCAAAGAAAGAATTATGGGACGCAGACTCTGTGTTAATGATAATAATCATCCAAATCATATTGCCTTTGATGCTATTAAGCCGGTTGAAAAAGACGGCAAACTTGTTTGTCGAGTGTGTGGTGGTGACTTGAACACCAGAGCGGATGACCAAGACGAGGATGCTATCAGTAAGCGGCATAACATCTATTATGATGACAATACAGGTACAATGGCCGCTGTAAATTTCTTTAAAGGACTGGGTGGCACAAAGGTCATCTCGGTAGACGGTAGCGTGTCCATTGGAAAGGTAACCGATTCTATACTCAAAGATCTTGACTAATTATTCAGATAACTGATCAAATGGAGAGGGAATCAAAAGACCTCTCCATTTGTTTTTTAGAGTAAATAATCCAATAAATTCAATGGGAACAGGCCGGCGACTCTAAATCAACAACAATGCCACATAAAAAATACCAACCCATCAATTTTGACAAGCTGAACACGTATTCTGTTCACGACAGGCCCAGCAAGATAACCGTAGAAAACTTTGCAAAGCCAATAAAAGAAAATGGATCAATAAGAGATCTTTTACACTCCCTGCCTGCACAATTAATGGGTAAAGACTTCCCTGAATTAATCAGCAGAATTGCAAATGCTCATCGTCAGGGGAGGCCTATAATTATGGGCATGGGCGCCCATGTTATCAAGGTTGGACTCAATCCTATAATAATCGATTTAATGGAGCGCTCCATTATTACTGGTATTGCAATGAATGGTGCAGGTGTCGTTCATGACACTGAAATCGCAATTGCAGGAAGGACCTCAGAAGAAGTGGAAGAAGTCCTGGGATCAGGGAGCTTCGGAGCAGCAAAAGAAACAGGAGAGATTATCAATGGATCTGTAAAGTTGGGAGCGGAAAACAATAAAGGCCTTGGGGAAGCTGTTGGCGGGTATCTGCAGGAGAATAATTTCCCATTCAATAACGTAAGCCTTCTTGCTACTGCATCCCGATTGCAAATTCCACTTACTGTGCATGTTGCAGTTGGCACTGACATTGTACATATCCATCCTAATGCCGATGGAGCTGCTACCGGCAAAACCACTTACCAGGACTTCCAATTGTTCTGCAGCATGGTTTCAGATCTGCAAGGAGGAGTTTACTTAAATGTCGGTTCCGCTGTGCTTCTCCCCGAGGTTTTTCTAAAGGCTTTGACTGCAAGCCGCAACCTGGGTCATTTAGTAAACAATTTCACCACGGTTAACCTGGATTTTATTCGCCACTATCGGCCGATTACCAATGTTGTCAATCGACCGACCATAGATGGAGGGAAAGGGTATAATATAACCGGGCATCATGAATTGATGCTGCCACTTATAGCAGCCGCTTTGATTGATGAACTTGCTCAATAAAATTAAAATTGAAAAAGACTGACCACCTTATTTCAGTGAATCTGGATTGATTATCAAACATATAATTGATATTTTATGATGTTACGTTTGCTTTTTAGCCCGGATTTCTTTATAGGTCGCTAATTATGCCTTTATTTGATTTTATCTGCAACGCATGTGGGAAAAAATTTGAAACACTGGTATTGGGCAATAGCAAACCGGTTTGCCCCGATTGCCAGAGTGAAGACCTGACAAAACAGATGTCGACTTTTGCCTTTCGGTCTTCTGGAGGAGATGCTTCATCAGGTGGCGGGTCGAGTTCCGGTTCAAATTGTGGTGGATGTGCCGGGGGCAGTTGTAACACATGCCATTAATGCACAAATATGACTCCATAGCGGAAATTTCGATACTTACTGCCAATAATAGAATTTCTGGACCAATATTTATAAAACTGAAGCGCAACTCTTTCATTTAAGACAACACTCACAGTTTAACAGGAAAAGTACTATGAGAAAGCATATAAAGCTTGGCACAAGAGGAAGCCTATTAGCTACCACCCAGAGTACATGGGTAAAAAACCAGATTGAAACGGAACATTCTGACATTACGGTTGAACTGGTAAAAATTGTGACCAAGGGTGATAAAATTCTTGATGTCCCTTTGGCCAAGGTTGGCGGTAAAGGGCTCTTCGTCAAAGAGCTGGAAGAGGCGCTGATGAGAAGTGAAGTCGACCTGGCTGTACATAGCATGAAAGATGTGCCTTCAGAACTGCCCGACTCTCTTCATCTTGGAATTACTCCTGAGAGAGAAGACCCCAGAGATGCATTTATTTCCAATGATTACAGTTCATTCAGAGATCTTCATCAAGGAGCCAAAGTTGGTACCAGTAGCCTCAGGCGGAGGGCTCAACTTGCCCGTTTGCGACCCGACCTCGTCATTGAAGATTTACGGGGTAATTTGGATACCAGGCTGCGAAAGCTGGATGAAAAACAATATGATGCGATTATCCTGGCCTCTGCCGGGCTCAACCGTCTGGGAATGAGCAAAAGAGCAGCAGGTTATTTCTCGACTTCAGAAATGTTGCCTGCAGTTGGGCAAGGTGCCCTCGGAATTGAATTACGTCGGAATGATGATGAATTATTAAACTGTCTCTCATTTTTAAATCATGAAGATACAGCTGTAACAGTAAGAGCAGAAAGAGCATTCCTGTTCCGCCTGGAAGGAGGTTGTCAGGTGCCCATCGGTGCTTTTTGCACTGTTGATGGAGACAGGCTGCATCTTACGGGGCTGATAGCTTCAATTGAAGGAGACAATGTTATCACTAAAAGTATGAACGGTACACGTTCGGAAGCAGAAACTATGGGCGTCAGCCTGGCTGAAGAACTTTTAGCTCAAGGCGGTAGAGAAATACTCGCACAATATTATGACCTGACACCTGATAACGGCTAATAATGGTCTCCAGAAAGCTATCAAAAAACGAGGCCACCCAGATTTCCAAGCAGAAAATCCCCGATGCAAAAGCAGGAAAGGTCTATCTGGTTGGGGCCGGTCCCGGTGACCCGGGCCTTATTACCATGCGTGGTAAATACTTGCTGGAACGTGCCCAGGTAGTTGTTTACGATCATCTTGCCAGCAAAAAACTTCTAAAATATGTCCCTCAAAATGCGGAACTCATCTATGCCGGTAAAAGAGGAGGGATTAAACACACCTTCACGCAACATGAAATAAATCAAATGCTGATCGACAAAGCTTCAGCCGGAAAAACTGTTGTAAGGCTGAAAGGTGGTGACCCCTTTATTTTCGGGCGCGGTGGTGAAGAAATCGAAGAGATAATCAAATACAATATTCCTTTTGAGGTTGTTCCAGGGGTTACTTCCGCCACAGCTGCTGCTACATATGCCGGCATTCCAATCACCCACCGTGAATATACATCTTCTGTAGCGTTTATTACCGGCCATGAAGACCCAACTAAACCCGACAGCTCCATTGCCTGGGATAAAATTGCCACCGGTGTCGGTACTATAATTGTTTACATGGGGATAAAAAACCTTCCGGTAATTGCTGAAAATCTTATAAAAAATGGGCGATCTCCAGACACACCTGTTGCAGTTGTTCGCTGGGCTTCGACCCCGGAGCAACGCTCGGTGGTGGGTACCTTAGCAACTATCAGCGATATTGTTTCACAGGCTGGTATTAAACCACCCTCTTTAATCATAGTCGGCGAAGTCGTTACTCTTCGAGACAAGATAGACTGGTTTGAACATCGACCACTTTATGGAAAACGGATATTGGTTACCAGAACAAGGGAGCAGGCAAGCGAACTTGTCTCCCGGTTAGAAGAATCAGGTGCCAATTGCATCGAATTTTCCACAATAACGTTAAAACCACCGGAGTCATATGAAATTCTGGACCGTGAACTAGCGCGCATCAGCCAATATGACTGGTTGCTGTTCACCAGTATAAATGCAATAAAATTCTTTTTCTCCAGGCTTTACGAGCTTGGCATGGATGGACGTGATCTTAAAGGTCCCCAAATAGCGGTTGTTGGGAAGGCAACCAGTGATGCCTTATCGGCTTTTGGCTTAAAAGCAGATCTGATACCTGAAATTTTTACCGGGGATGGTTTAGCAGAGAGTCTCATTGCAAAAGGTGTGCAGGACAAAAAAATTCTCATTCCCAGAGCATTAAAAGCCAGAGAAATATTACCGCAAGAGCTGCAAAAAGCAGGAGCCGATGTGACAATTGCCACTGCATACAGGACCGTTCAGCCAAAGGGGCGCAAAATGGCTCTCAGGCAGGAATTTGAAGATAAACACATCGATCTGGTCACTTTCACAAGCTCTTCAACCGTCACCAATTTTTTAAAAATGCTTGACGCAGACAGTAAAGAAGACCTCCATCGTCTCATGCAAAACGTGCTGGTTGTTGCAATTGGCCCTATAACTGCAAAAACTGCTGAGAAGAGTGGCCTTTCCGTGCATATTCAACCGGAGAAATTTACCATACCTGACATGGTAAACAGTATGGTTGCCTATTTTAATGAGTAACACCCTTCTCTTTTCTTTCAGGTTAATATTTGAAATATTGATTGAATAGTGAGCGTACTCCCCTTAGCTCGAAGTCTTAGCTTATCTGCTGCTAGCAGCTTTAATAGTTTCACCTCCTTGTAAACCATGGCAAAAGAAAACGATACGAAAAGAGAACAGCTTATATCAAGCTACAACTCCCTTCCCAGTTTTGAGCAGAAGCTGTTGGAGCTTCTTTCTGTAATATATGAACCCACCAACAGATCTACTGTATTAAACTGCTTGCGAAGAGCTGGCATCAAAGGCCCTGACGATGCCTGGCTCCTCCTGCCGACGTTAACACCTTACATCACCGCCCTTCAAAAGCTCGATCTCATAAACAAACAATGCCGCTGCAATGATGAAATTGTTGAGTGGATAAGCTCCCAGACGGTAATCACAGGTGATTTTTTCCCAATCGCGCTTGGGGTGCAAAATGAGCTGCCATTATCTCAATACTCCGGCAATCGCGGCCAAAAATGTTGGCGGTTAATGCGGGATTTACGAATCGCTATTTATTCAAATGATCTAGATCAGGTGGAAAATATTCTACCTTTCTTGTCATCACAATGTCAGGCAATTATTGATACTGATGCACCTTTAATATATATCTGCGCTCAACCATTTTATAAGGACTGGTTTGAAATCTTGCCTGCATCTGGTCAATTTTATTTTCTTGACCAAATTCTCTCCTATTCCGTTGCAAACTTGATCCATTTTGAGAGACCTGTAGCTTATCTGGAACATGTGATTGAGCATAACGCTATGCCTTTCGATGAAAGATTACCATTTCACAGACTTTTAGCCGGTTATTTATTGTGGCGTGGCAGGCTTGAAGAAGTAAACAGACTTATTAATCAGTTCCCGGAATCCTTTTCTGCAAGCGGTTTTGGAGGATGTGTTGTTTTTTTGCAGGGAAAGACCAAACAGGCAATAAGCCTGTTTGAAAATGACCTTTTGCTGCTACAAAAAATCACCGGGAACAAAAAGATTTATTTCTGCAGTATTGCTGGTGTGTTTTTTATACTCGCTCTGCTAAGGCACAATGACAAACCGAACTATGCCAGATTAACCGATTTTATTTCAATGGCACAGTCTCAAGTATGTGATGAGGATCTGCTGAACGTTTTTTCGTTTTTGGAGGCGCTAATACTGACACAAAAAAATGAAATTGTGGAGGCTAGCAATATAATCGTTTCCGCTACTCCTCAAAAAAACAGTATCACCATTCTATTTACCGCACTTGCCCATTATTGGCTGAACAATACCATTCCTGTAGACGTTACACAGCTACTATTCAATTTTGTA
>CAMYJP010000099.1 GCA_947258675.1 uncultured Desulfobulbaceae bacterium
TAATCTACTTTTCCTACTTTATAATGATTAAAGGTAAATTAAGTATAAATAAACATTGCAATTGAAGGAAACTAAGCAATTATTAATAGCTTAAGTAGTTTTAAGATTTAAAAGTCTAAAGCTGTTAGTATAGATTATTTATTATTTACGAATTTTACAGTAAAAAATTAAAAGGAGATAAAGTTTGATTAGCTTTCTTGGGCAACCAAGCTCGCACAGTTCTTTGCCGTAACCTATATTTTATATGATTTCATGTTCTAACTTTTTATTAGCAGTTAGCTGACTCTCTGGATTGCACCACGAATCAAATTCGACTCTTGTTTGAGAATTGATTTTGTGGGTCATGTTTCGTGCTTTTCCTCTCTTATGCCTGGAGTATTTCCCAGACTCATATAAAAAGGATCAAGCTAAAACCTAGCCTGTTTCTAAAGGGCTATATTGGTAGGGCAAAATCGAGACCGATATTAATTAGTTTCCATCCGGAAACGGCCTTTTTCAAGAATCTCTCTGTCAAACTGTGGGATTGCTTGTGCGGCGTATCCACATACGCCTCCGCGCAACTCCTCGTTTTCCTTGATCTTCTTGAAAAATTCTCGTTCCCGAATTGTAAACGATCTATTGTAACCATCCGTAAGAATAGACTTTCCGGATGGACACTAATTAGGAATGCGACCACGCCTGCACACAGAGGTTTTGACTTTTGTGTCGGCAACAAACAAGCAAATATTCAATGGGATGACATGACTGGATTTATTACTATCTACTAGGCCGGAACCGGTCCCTTTAAGTATATAACTGGCATTACGGGACTGGCAGCCGGCAGCACGTTTCATGAGAAGACCGAGATCCTCAGAATCTTCTCCAGGATTATTTACCCCGTGCAATTATCGGTCATCAAAAATTAGACGTAAATCTAACCAATTAGTTCTGTTTTTCCATTAGTTGAGAATTTGAAGAAAGTAGAGATAATCGTCGTTGCCGACATAAACAGCCTAACGTTTATGACCTCTTTGAATTATATGATGAAGGCAATTGGGAAGGTCTAATAGTGTGAGACGGGGCATGAAAAAGAACTACCTTGTTGAAATAGCAATGAAAAAATATATCTGGTTCTTTTCATTTTTTAATCCATACATAGGGAGGCACAGGTTGCATTATTTTTAAAGTCGGTTAGTCTCAATATAAGTCGGCAAACAAGCCTATCTTTTTGAGGGAGCATGAACAAGACCGCAATCCTTGCCAGTGACATGGATGGTACGGTTATCCCGTTTGAATCAGGGGAGGAACGTGACGCCGAAATTCATGAATTCAATCGCTTGGTACATGAAAATCAACATATTACCCTTGCCTATGTGACAGGGAGACATATTGAACTGGGGCTAGAAGGTGTTGCGAAATTCAAGCTTCCCATGCCGGACGTTTTTGTCTGTGATGTGGGCACTACTATCTACTTCCAGACCCGGGCTCAGTGGGAGGTTGATCAGAATTACAGAAGCGAATTAAAGCAGGTCTGGAAGGGCTATACCGGATTTGATATAGCAAACATGCTTCAGGGTGTTTTAGGTCTTGAAGAACAGGAGCAGGAAAGGCAGAAAGAGTTCAAGCGGAGCTATTATGTGCCGAAAACTGTTGATGACCGTAAGATTGTAAGGGAAATCCATGATCGGCTTGGAGAGCATGGTGTTCAATCCAATGTTATTTACAGTGTTGATTCCATCAAAAATATCGGCCTGGTCGATGTTCTACCGAAAATTGCCGCCAAGGACCATGCCCTCAAGTATCTCTGGCAGACACTGAAGCTTGAATTTGATAACGTTGTGTATGCAGGTGATTCCGGCAATGACCTTCTGGCCTTTGTAAGTGGATTTAATGCAATCATCGTAAACAATACCGCTGATGCGGTTAAGAAAGAGGTGCGCAGACAGGCGCTTGAGAAACTGATCGTGCAAAGAACCTATTTTTCAGGGGCGAAATATGTTCAAGGCGTTATAGAGGGATGTTATCATTATCAATTGTTCAGGGAGTGACAATATAGGAATGTATATTCAGATGCAAAGTCTGCATGGTTTGTTTAGGAGCAATTATCTTGAGCTTGGACGGGATGAAGACCCGGGCGGTCAGGACAACAAGTCAAAATATCACTAAATCTTTACTTCGACGGAGTCTGTCGACAACTCTTGTTTTTCCAATTGCTATTAGGATATCGAACAGGCCGGCCCCGGCAAGCTGACCAGTTACCACGGTTCTGGTACCGTTGATCAGAATACCCGGCTTGATTGCCAACTCTTCAGCCAGATCCCTGGTCACTTTTTCAACCTCTTCTTTATCAAACCCACCAAGTTCATCATATCGGTCAGCGAGTTTTGCAAGCAGTTGGAAGATATTTTCATGCTTGGTGATATTTTTCTTAACGGCTTTAGGGTCAAGGGAATAATCGTCAGCAAAATAAGCCCGGCCGGCTGAGGAAAAATCTTTCAGGGTATGGAATCTGCTTCTGATAAGATCCAGTGTTGCAAGAAACCACTGTCTTTTTTCTGCATCATAGCTCGCATCCCAAAGACCGTCTTTTTCGAACTCCTTTCGTACGAGAGGCGCTAAATCCTCAACCGGTATGGTGCGAAGATAATGGCCGTTAATATTGAGGGCTTTTGGGTCGGTGAAAAATTTAGGGTCATTTTTCTGATAGTTAAAGATTGAATTGGCCTTATTCAACCCCTCCAGAGAAAATGCCTCGATGAGTTCCTCTTTTGAAAAGATTTCCTGATCGTGGGAGGTTGACCAACCAAGAAGAACAAGAAAATTTAGGAGTGCCCATGGCAGAAAACCATGTTCGCGATAGAATTGGACTGTGACCACTTCGCCATGTGTTCTTTTCGAAATTTTTGCTTTTCTAGGATCAAGGGTCAGAGACATATGGGCAAATTCCGGAACAGGAGCGCCCAGAGCCTGGTAGATCAAGATCTGTCTGGGGGTGTTGCCAAGGCCGTCCTGACCACGTATCACATGGCTGATCCGGTCGCGGATATCGTCCACCACATTACAGAGCAGGTAAAGTGGTTTACCATTGGAGCGGACAATGACAAAATCTTCAATATCGCCATATGTTTTGTCGATCCGGCCGTATACCTTGTCGATGAAACTGACCGCGTCCTCACTGTCTGGGACTTTGAACCGAACCACAAAAGGCAGTCCGTCAGCTTCTTTTTGCTGAATTTCAGCTGGGGACAGAGCTAGACAGGTACGATCATACTGATATGTCTGTTTGGCCTCAATTGCTTTCTCTCTTTTGGCATCAAGAATTTCCTTGCTGCAGAAACATTTATACGCATGCTCTTCGGCTATGAGTTTTTCAGCAGCTGCCATATGATCATCACTATAGTCGGATTGAAAATAGGGTCCCTCATCCCAGGTAATTCCGAGCCAGTTAAGGCCATTGATAATACCTTCTGTCGACTCCTCGGTAGAGCGTTGAACATCCGTATCTTCTATCCTAAGAATCAATTTGCCATTATGCTTTTTGGCAAAAAGCCAGTTATAGATTGCCGTTCTGGCTGAGCCTATATGCAGGTAGCCGGTTGGGCTGGGTGGAAATCGTACTCGAACTTCGTTCATTTTTTCTCCTTATATTTAAAGCAAAACAGGCCAGTTTAATTTTTTTGAAAATATATATTTATATGCTACAAGTGAACAAAAAGGATCTTTGGAACAGGAGTAGTGAGTCTTGTTCATAGCATAAAGTCTGGATAATTCAGATTAGATTATAACCACCTAATGTAATGGCCTTTTTGCATATATCTCTATGAATATGCAGGCCTTAATTCAATAATAGACAAAAGTAGATAGAGTATTAAACAGGAAATTTTACAGCGGTTGTATGCAATGGTCCACCTGTTTTCAACGTAATTGTCTAAGCTGTATATTCTGAGATGTATGATCTGGGAAGTGAAATCCGGTTAGGAAGTAAGTTTCCGAGTAAAACTCCACACCATAGCTCTTTTTGGTAGCACAATCAAGACATTGTGTTCAGCTATGGTTGCCATTGCTGCTCGAAGAGTGTGCGCACATCACCACTTTAACTAAATTGGCTCTAAAAAATACTCAGCTTTGATTCAATATCCTTTTTTAATAATTTCTTACGATAATGAAAACGAGCTATGATTAGCATTTTCTACTAATGTTAAGGGGGTTCAGCCATGCAAATGTTTTTGCGTGCATTATTTCGCTATATACGCAAATAACAGAGACTCAGGAGTTTTTTACTGAGTTTGCTTAAGAGACCCCTTAAGTGATGCTTTTTCTGAAAGTTTGTCAGGTGAAATAGTTTAAAGCGCCTGGTATGGTTGGAGAATTATTATTTGAAAAGATTTGGAAATTTTATGATGTAAATGGTAAAAACATTTTTTTAATTGTATGCGTGATTTTTTCAGCTGTTTCCTTATACTTCATGATGGTTGCTGTGTTCCCAAGAAAAAACGGATAATTTATTGATAATTTGTGCGATTTACTTATTGCCGGTATAACTTGTTTTTATAATTTGTGTTCATCTGGAAATCATTTTTCTGGATGGAAGCTAATGTAGGAAAGGAGAAAGAATGAAAGTACTTATAAGTGATAATTTAGCTCCAATTGGTAAGCAAATTCTTGACGAATCCGGACTGGAGGTTGACGTTAATACCGGTCTTCCTCCAGAGGAGTTGATTAAGATTATCCCGGAATATCAGGGGCTGGTCATCCGCAGCGCAACCAAGGTGACAGCAGATATTATTGAGGCGGCTAATCAATTAAAGGTGATCGGCAGAGCTGGTATTGGATTGGATAATGTTGATGTGTCGGCAGCCAGCAAAAGAGGAATTGTAGTGATGAATGCCCCTGACGGCAATGCTACTACTGCTGCAGAACATGCTGTAGCCATGCTGATGTCATTATCAAGAAATGTTCCACAGGCTACTGCTTCCATGAAAGCCGGCAAGTGGGAAAAAAAGAATTTTATGGGGCGTGAGGTAACTGGAAAAACATTAGGAATCGTCGGAATTGGCAGAATTGGCAGTATTGTGGCTGACCGGGCCCAGGGACTGCGAATGAAGGTTATTGCCTTTGATCCTCATATGCCGAAAGATCTGGTCGACCAGCTGGGTGTGGAATTGGTTGACCTGCTGGAGGTTGCCAGACGAGCAGATTATATTTCTGTGCATGTTCCGCTTACAAAGGAGACAAAGAATATTCTTTCTGTAGATTTTTTCAAGAATATGAAAAAAGGCGCTATGTTCATAGATTGTGCCCGTGGAGGGGTTGTGGATGAGGAGGCACTGCATGATGCATTAAAAGAAGGAGAAATTGCCGGCGCAGCGCTGGATGTTTTTGCCGATGAGCCCACCAGTCTTAAAAAAACGCCACTGCTTTCGCTTGATAATTTTATCTGCACTCCCCATCTAGGCGCTTCAACCAGTGAAGCCCAGGAAAACGTTGCTCAGGTTATCGCTGAACAGATGGCAAGCTATCTGCTACATGGTGTAGTCACAAATGCTGTGAATATACCCTCAGTGAGTGCTGAAGTTCTTTCCCAGGTCGGGCCGTATATTGCCTTGGCGGAAATGTTGGGTTCTTTTCATATGCAAATTGCCAAGGGCGGTGTGGAAGAGGTGAACCTGGAATATTGCGGTGATCTTGCCGACTTTAATACCAGTACTGTAACAGTTGCTTTACTCAAAGGACTGTTAACTCCTATCTTGAAGGATGCTGTCAATTTTGTAAATGCTCCTCTTATCGCCAAGGAAAGAGGTATACGAGTCGTAGAGTCTAAAACAGGACGTTCCGATGATTTTACCAGTCTTCTGCAGATAAAAGTCAAAACGTCAGATGATGAGAATGTTCTGGCCGGTACAGTATTTGGTAAAAAAGAACCTCGCCTTGTACGGTTCAATACGTTTCGACTGGAGGCAAATCCTACCGGCCCCATGCTTTTTGTCTACAACAAGGATGTTCCTGGTGTTATCGGGACCTTAGGATCTGCTCTTGGTAACAACAACGTCAATATTGACAGCATGACGGTGGGTCGTGAGGAAGAACATGGCAGGAATATTATTTTGTCGAGTACCAATATACTTATTTCAAAGGAAATATTACAGCAGGTAAAAGATTTGCCGAATGTTGATGATGCCATGGTTTTGGAACTTCCATAAAAGAGGGGAAGGCCGACCAGAGTAATTACCTAGGTCCCCTCCGGAAAAGAATTTCATTCCAGATGGGAGCTACCGAATCAATAGAAGAAATTTGGGTGTGCAATGGATAAAGAAAACGAATGCAATAAATGTCCGGAAGGCCAGGAATGGAAGGATGGTAAATGTGTAATGCCGGAAGTAACCTTTTCGGCATTTATCATGTCCTTGAATACATCGGCCCTGTTCCATCTTGGGGAAATAAGTGATCCGGTATCCGGAGAGAGAACACAGGATCTTCCCTTGGCAAAGCATGCCATAGATACGATTGCCCTTTTGGAAGAAAAAACAAAGGGCAATGTCACCGATGAAGAGAAGGATATAATGCGCAATATCCTATATGATCTAAAAGTACGGTATGTCAAAGCTGTAGGATAATCATTTCCCCAGTCAGATCTGATGAACGAGATTAAACTAAAGGCCCATGCCAAGATTAATCTTTGTTTGGAGGTGAAAGATAAAAGGGATGACGGCTACCATGAAATTGAGAGCCTGATGCAGAAGCTTGACTTTGCCGACGATCTTCATCTTAAAAAAGGTGGTAAAGGTGTTCGACTGTGTTGCCCTGGGTCGAATTTACCTGAAAATGAAGACAACCTGGCTTACATGGCTGCCAAATTATTTATGGCAGAGACCGAAGATATGAGTATCTTCGAATCGACCGGCGTTGATATCATCCTGGACAAGAAAATACCGGTTGCTGCTGGCCTTGGGGGCGGAAGCAGTGATGCCGCTGCAGTATTGCGTGGGTTGAACATCTTGTTCCAGACGAACATTGCCATAGATCTCTTAATGGAAATGGCAGTTCAACTTGGAGCGGATGTCCCTTTTTTTGTAGCTGATTTTGCTGCAGCGTGGGCAACGGGTATTGGAGAAAAACTTGAAGAAACCGACCCGATTGCTGACTATCAGGTATTGCTGGTAAATCCCGGTTTTTTTGTATCAACTCGATGGGTGTATGAGAATTTTGCGTTGACATCCAAGGACAATACATTTATCTTAGCGCG
>CAMYJP010000100.1 GCA_947258675.1 uncultured Desulfobulbaceae bacterium
ATTGATAAAGGTTTCAGAGTCTCACGGTCAAGGCCTGAAACATACATCGCAGTTGATAGGGTGCCGGGAGTTGGTGTGAAATCCTGGAACTGCCTGACCTGCAATCGCATATCAACCATTTTTTTTGCTAAATTTTGCATGTCTTTATTGGTACAACCAGGATGAGAAGAGAGAAGATAAGGTGTAAAGGCTACCTGAATGTTACATTTTTTACCAATCCTTCTGCATAGTTCAATAAACTTTGGTAAGATATCTGGAGGTTGTTTGTGCATCAAGCGAAGAACTTCTGTTTCAGTATGTTCAGGTGCTATTTTTAATGCCCCGGGCATATGATGTTTTAGGATAGTCTCCAACAACTGCGGAGTTTTTAAAAGCAGTTCCATGCGCAATCCAGATGAAATAAACAGATGTTTAATTTCTTGTAACTCCGAAATATCCGAGAGTAGGCCAAGGAAGGCCTTTTCATCAATTTCAAGGTTGCGGCAAATTTTTGGATAGAGACAATCCTGCCGTCTGCAGGATGATTTACGGCATGAAGTTCCATACATATTTGCTGTGGGACCGCCTAAATCGGTGATTGTGCCTTTAAAATTTTCATTTTTAACAATATCTTTTACTTCATTGATTATAGAACTATGGCTTCGGTTGGTGATTGTTGTCCCTTGATGACGCGTAATGGAGCAAAAAGAGCAATTCCCGTAGCAACCTCTTACTATTGTAACAGAATGGCGAATCATCCGGTAAGCCGGAATTTTTCCTGAAGAGGGGTGGGGCGCCCTCGTATATGGTAGAGCATAGATTGTGTCCAATTCCTGTGTGTTTAGAGGAGTGGCAGCCTTGTTTTGGACTATCCACAAACCTTGTTGCTTTTGTATTAACGGCACAGGAGATTGTGATCTAGAGTGTTTATCAATAATAAGCTCGGCTCTAATAAATTGGTGAATATCGTTTTCAATTTCTTGCCAGGATGGCAATTTATTGTGTTTATTTAGAAAATGTCTTTTGTCCAGTCCCTGATCCGTGAGCCGTTCGCATGTCCCAGGGATATTATTAATCTGTTTGTTTTTTTTAATTCTATCAGCAACATCTAATATTGATCGTTCTCCCATTCCGTAAACGAGTAAATCAGCCTTTGCGTCTGTCAGCACAGATCCTCTGATTTTGTTTTGTTTATAGTCATAATGAATAAAACGGCGCAACGATGCTTCTAAACCACCAAGAATAATTTTGGTATCACTGTAAGCAGCTCTTGCCAGGTTACTATAAATGATTGTAGCTCGGTCCGGCCTGCGCCTTTGAGATTTACTCCTCTCACTAGAAAAATACGGATTGCCGTCAGGAGAATAGTTGTCCTTGTCTCTAACTTTTGCATTTCCACTATAATTAGCTACTATTGAATCTAGATTACCCGCTGTTATTCCAAAAAAAAGATTGGGCTTACCAAATTCTTGAAAAGCTTTGCTATTTTGATATGGAGGTTGGGCTAAAACAGCAACACGATACCCGTTAAATTCAAGCCATCTGGCAATTAAAGCTATACCAAATGACGGGTGGTCAACATACGCATCACCTGTTACAAGAATTACATCTACTGATTGCCATCCTCGGGCAAGCATTTCTTTTCTGTTCGTCGGTAGAAAGTTGGATACAGCCATTTGGATTTCTTTCAAACCCCTCTATCTTTATCAGGCCAAAGCATTTGGTGAAGCTGCACCTGGAGTCTTACATGCAATTTACTTTTGAGAATAAGGGAAGCAAGTTCTGATGGATTAATTTTATTAACCACAGGTGAAACTAAAATCTTTGCTTTTGAAAGAAGGTCATGCTGGGAAATAGTTTCAATCACCCAATTGAAGTCAGATTTGGAAGATACAACGAATTTAATTTCGTCATTAGGATTGATATATTTAATATTATTAAAATCCATCTGCAGATGCATACCGCTATCAGGACATTTAAAATCCACTATTTTTATAACCTGTTCCGGAACTTGAGAAAGACTTATACTTCCATTAGTTTCAAGCAGTACGGTCCGGCCAGAGGAAATTAATAAATTGATAAGTGGATATATATTTTCTTGGAGAAGGGGCTCGCCACCTGTAATTTCAATTAAGGCAGGATTGAATTGTTTGGATTTATTAAAAAGTTGCCCTATTGTTTGTTTTGTTCCAGGTTCATCATACGTGTATGCAGCATCACAATAGCTGCAGCGTAAATTGCATCCTGCTAGTCTGAAGAATAGACATGGATAACCAGCAAAGGAGGATTCTCCCTGAATGGAGTAGAACATTTCTGATAGCAGAAGGGTTTTTTCAAGAAGAAGACTGGTCGCCAAAATAAGTGGTCCCTGTATTTTCTGTTTCATATGTGCTGACACTGTAAAGATCATATCGGTCTGAGGTCAGTTTGTTTTTTAATTGATCAAAAATATAGACAGCAATATTCTCAGAAGACGGGTTTATTTTTTTAAATGCAGGATGATCATTCAGATTTCTATGATCAAGCTCTTCCATTACAGTGTTGACGGCCTCTTTAATTTTTCGGAAATCAATGCCCATGCCGAGTTCGTCTAATTCAGTGGCGCGGACAGTGACCTTAACTTTCCAATTATGACCATGTGGCATCTCACAATTTCCAGGATAATTACGTAGATGATGGCCTGCCGAAAAATGCGTTCTGATAAAAATATTAAACATGACGCTCCTTTAATGTAGTATTGGTATTGGAGGTATAAAGTGAAATTCTGGTAGGATAAAAAAACTCTGGTTCCAATTTGGATTTAAAATAGATAGATCCTGTTCAATCAGCTTGAGATTTTTGCAATATTTTCACTAAAACAGTATGATTTTTCTCCCAAATTTGTAAAAGTATGCTTGAAATCATTATCTAATTTGAATAGGGTGCAACCGCTCATCAGTGCATCATTCTCTTGCAATTCAGAGGAACATATATACCATAAAAATTAGGAGAAAAACAGTATGGCCTTAATTGCGCCGTTTTGCGGATTGCGCTTTAATCCTGAAAAAGTTGGAAAACTCGAAGATGTTGTGACGCCTCCATACGATGTGATCAACAAAAAAACAGAAGAAGCATTTAAAGCGCGGAATCCTTATAACATGATTAAATTAGATATCAGCAAGAGCCCGGGACCAGTTAAAGATGCTGATACAAGATATGCGAAAGCCAAGAATTATTTCAATCAGTGGCAGCAGGACGAAATACTGGTCCGAGATAATAAGCCCGCTATTTATCTCTATTTCATAGATTATGTTCTATCGTCTGGGAGAAGATTACGACGTAAGGGACTGGTTTCTCTTGTCGAAATAACGGATTTTACTGAAGGTGTTATCAAACCCCACGAAGAGACATTCGGTACAGTAACTTCAGATCGATTGCGATTAATGGATACTTGTCAGGCTCAATTCAGTCAGATATTCTCCTTGTATTCCGATAAAGATGGAAAGATAATGAAAAAACTTGAAGAGGCATGCACGAATGATCCCATCTGTTCTGTGCGTGACGCTGATGGTGCGGTTCATTCAATATGGTCGGTTACTGATCCTGATTCACTAAAGTCTGTACAAAATTATTTTAAAGATAAAAGTATTTATATTGCGGATGGCCATCATAGATATTCAACCGCATTAACTTATAAAAATCGTATTCTAGAAGAACAAGGCAAACTGGATTCTGAAAGCCCTTATAATTTTGTGGTTATGTATTTATGTGCAATGGAAGATCCTGGTCTGTCAGTTCTTCCGACTCATCGGCTTCTTTACCTACCGGATGACTCGCTTCATGGCAAAGAGGCCAAAACAATGGACAGCCTGATAGATATCCTTTCCAAGGGCTTCGATTATGAGGAAATTAAGATTGGTACTCGTGAAGTACTTATATCTGAAGTTTTGTCCAGAATGGATGAAGAACGCAGCAAACAAATAGTGTTTGGTTTATATCATGCCGGTGAAGACCGTTGTCTTTTATTGGCATTGAAAAAAGGCGCGATGCAGAAATTAAGTGATATAGATCGGCCTATAGTATTGCGAGATTTAGATGTTGTTGTCCTGTCTGATCTGATTATTGCACATTTTTTGGGATTGGATGATGCCCGCTGTGAGGAAGAAAATCTGATCCATTATTTTCACGATCCTGATGAAGCATTGGATGTAGCGGTTAAACGAAGCCTTAATCAAAGCTCCCGGACGCCATTACTTTTTTTAATGAACAATACCGAGGTCCAACAGGTAAAAAAAGTTGCCGACGAGCAACTTATCATGCCACACAAATCAACCTATTTTTACCCAAAAATTCTTACTGGACTTCTCATCAATAAGCTTAATTCATGACACAATGTATATGAAGAAACTTTAGGCAGCGGACGTGAAAAAGTTCCGGTATATATTTATTGAATGAAATTGATCGACTTGCATATACATTCAATCTATTCTGATGGTACTATGCTTCCCACCGACCTGGTGGACCGAGCAAAGAAAATCGGCCTCAATGCTATTGCTATTACAGACCATGATACATCCGCTGGTGTTGCTGAGGCTATTGCAAGAGGTAACAAAATAGGGATCGAGGTAATCCCTGGGATTGAGATAAGTTCCTGGTATGGTAACGTGCCGATGCATTTGCTTGGATATTGGTTCCGTTATGATGATGAGGGTTTAAATTCCAGTCTATGCAAATTGCAGAATGCCAGAATCATAAGAAATATGAGAATTTTACAGAATTTAAACAACCTTGGGATAAAAGTGACTGCGGACGATCTTAAATCATATTCTCAATATGGTCAGACAGGCAGACCGCACATTGCACAGCTGCTGGTTGATAAAGGTGTGGTAAAATCATTGGATGCAGCCTTTATTCGTTACTTAAAAAGAGGGGCAGCTGCATATGCTGATCGTTTCAAGTATAATGCGGAAGAGGCAATTCAAATGATCAAAGGATCCGGAGGATTTTGTGTACTGGCACACCCTGCCTGCCTTGATCCAACTCTCAAGATTATTCCCGATTTACTTGATAAACTCAAGGCAATCGGTTTGGAAGGAATAGAAGTGTATTATCCTTCACATACACTGTCAGCAATTAAACAGCTCAAGTCACTGGCTGAGGCCCATGACCTGCTGATTACTGGAGGAAGTGATTTCCATGGAGATAACAGGTCTAAGGCTCCAATGGGTGGAGGAAAAGGTCTGAGAATACCCGCAAGTTTGCTGGAAAAAATACGAAGCAACAGAATGGATAGAGTGAGGAAAATAGCTTCATGAATACCATTTTAATTGTTGATGATGAACCTAATTATCTTGTTGTGTTGTCAGAACTTTTGCGTGAGGAAGGATTTGAAGTTTTTACAGCACAGAGCGGGGAAATAGGGCTCAAAACTGCAAGAGAAGTTGATCTGGATTTGATAATCACGGATATGCAGATGCCGCGAATGGATGGTATCGAATTGCTTAAGGCTGTTAAAGTATTAAATCGCGATTTGCCGGTTATTATGATAACCGCTTATGGCGAGGTCGAAAAAGCAGTTGTTGCTATGCAAGCCGGCGCTTTTACCTATCTCACGAAGCCTTTTAACAATCAGGAATTAATTATAAACATTACCAAAGCAATTGAACATTATACTTTGCTGCGCGAAAACACCAGGCTTCGCGAAGAAGTTCGCTCTCGATATGGTTTTGCCAACCTCATAGGCAAGAATGCTCGTATGCTGCAGATATATCAGCTAATTGAAAAAGTTGCCCCAACTCCAGCATCTGTTCTCATATCAGGAGAGAGCGGCACCGGTAAGGAACTGGTTGCCAAAGCTATTCATATTCATAGCCCTAAAGAGAAAGGTCCTTTTATTTCTGTAAATTGTGCGGCTCTCCCGGAATCACTCTTGGAAAGTGAACTTTTCGGCCACGAGAAAGGAGCTTTTACAGGGGCAACCGCGCTTCGAAAAGGTAGATTTGAATTAGCAGATACCGGCACACTTTTTCTAGATGAAATTGGAGATATGCCTTTGTCGTTACAGTCAAAATTGCTAAGAGTCCTGCAAGAGCGCAGTTTTGAAAGAGTTGGAGGATCAAGACTTTTAACCGTTGATGTCAGAATCGTTACAGCGACAAACAAAGAATTAAAAGAAGAAGTTGAACAGGGGCGTTTTCGTGAGGATTTATACTATCGATTGAATGTAGTTCATATTCATATGCCACCGCTGCGAGATCGAAAAGATGATATTCCGTTACTCATTGCACATTTTATTTCAAAATATGAAAAATCTTTAGAAAAGCCTGGGTTGGAAATATCTTCTGAAGCCTTACGAATTCTTGTTAACCAACCTTGGGAAGGCAATGTGAGAGAACTGGAAAATACGATAGAAAGGGCAGCAATTCTTTGTGGTGCCAATCGCATTGAATTGGTAGACGTTAAAGAAGATATTGCAAGTGATCTTGAAAACGCACCAGTAAACTTTGATGTGAATCTTGACCAGGTAATGACCTCAGGAGTTGTCCTGCCCGATGCTTTGAACAGTATTGAAAAGAGCATGTTGGAGCGCGCTCTTGAAGATTCTGGATATGTGCAGACAAAAGCTGCTGAGATTTTAGGAATTACCAAGAGTTTGCTACAGTATAAGATGAAAAAGTATGGATTGCGGAAAAAGGAGTGACTGCTAAGTACTGCTGTTTCCTCTCAAATTATAACGTACCGAAACGCAATATCTGGGAAACAAGCATGGTTCCTCAGGTGTCTTAAACCCTTAACTTCTTATGGTGGATATGTATTGGATCAACTGATTCGGGAACAAATTAGCATTTAATCAAACCGCGGTATCAAGTTTATATCCCTTTTCGGGTAAACAAGGAATACCGACTGGTGTAGTTCAATAAAAGAAAAAAAGAAAGGCTGAGCCATTTCTGACCCAGCCTTCTATGTTTTTTGAGAGTGAGTATGTTATGTATTCTTTTTTCTAAGCCTGGTGCCTATAAGGCCGGTTAAGCCTGTACCCAAAAGAAGCATAGTCGCAGGTTCTGGCACTGGATTAGGAGGGGGAGGAGGGCCGCCAACTGCGAGAAATGTGCTTGTCTGCCCCTCTATAGCATCAAATCTTTTTAAATGTCCGGCAAACTTCCATCCATCACTATTATTAAGAGCGACATCGCCTATTGATAAGGATGTAGCACTTGCGAGTGTAAAT
>CAMYJP010000101.1 GCA_947258675.1 uncultured Desulfobulbaceae bacterium
TCTTTTCCCAGGATCGTCGTATCCTGTATTCTTTCCTAAGTGCATCAAATCTAACGTCATGCATCGCTGTTTTGCTGACCATTTTATCATCAAACCAATAGTCGCGAACTTCATAAAGAAGTATTAAAAAGGTTATGCTGATAGGTAAACCTTTTGACACAGCCGCTGCCATTTCTTCAGTAAAAATGCCTTTTATCAATAAATCGACCTGGAGTTCATCATTATAATTTCGGACAATCAAATTTGTCAGCTCAGCATCCCCGGAAAGCGCCGGACTTGCTGTCAGCAGCAAAACAAAGAACACCAGGCAACCTGAACATAGATTGGTCTTAACGGCATTATGATCAATTAAAATCTGCATACCAATAAACATGTCATTTGGATTTTATTTTTTTGCATCTTGATCAAAAATTATCATGATACCTCAGTTTTAAAGACCTGAATTAAGTGCTCAACTTAGGTAAAAGTAGAGAGCCAACACCATCGGCGTGCCGGGGAGTCAGCTATCATAACAGTCTCTCATCACAGAAATACGGCTCTACTCAATTTGGCAATGAGATATTTACCAAAATCTAAAACCGATGGTGGTAATGCCCCCACTTCCTCCTCCACCTTCAATCATCGTCATCATCATCATCGTCGTCGTCATCATCATCATCATCATCGTCATCGCCGAAACCATAGGAAACCAGTTCGAGGTCCTGGTCCTGGACCAGGCCAACTCCGGGGCAGTATATCTTGACATCCGCATCCTCCCCCTCTATATCGCAGTCGCCTTCCGCCGGGTTGGTGTCAACGATTTTAATGCAGCCGGTGAATTCAGGATCTTCACCATCTTCCAATTCCAGCGGCCAATCCAAACCCATTTCCTCGATTTGTCCGCGGTCCACAGCATCCGGTGGCGCCATCTCCTGAAAATACTTAGCGCCAAGCAGCGGGGTTCCCGGCATAATCAGACCGGGCTTTGCGCCATCCACTCCGGCTTCCCATGAACCACCTTCATCCGGTTCATCTCCATTAAGACACTTAGTTTCATCTGCAGGATCAAATCCTCTCGTCTCCGTAGGGTCGCAATCCTTGGACAACTCCCCAAAGTAGTAAACCGCGTTGGTCAGTTTACAAATAGCAAACCAATTTCGGGATATCTCGACTAGCAAACCATCTTCGTAGGCGCGTTCTTCATACACTCTGGTTTTTATTTCGCGACCGTCGAGATGGATCGTTTTTTTGTCACGAAGAACGGTTTCGACTGATTTTTCTTCGTCTGATTCAAGAACTAATTGGTAGCCGGCTTTGAGGATGAAAAAAGGATTTACTCCTTTGTCCTTAAATTTGCAATCCTCCAGCCGGAACTCTGTGGTAAATTCGTCATTATTTCGACATTGGTCCCAGCCGTCTTCTTCTTCCGCCAAAACAACACTGTCGGATAACCCGATGCAAATAGACAGAACAAATACGAACCCTAAAACTGAAACCACAGACCTTGACATTTTTTTTGAAAACATGGCTACCTCCTTACTTAGTTATCCCTAAAGGGATGATAAAAAGTTAATATAACCGTGCTCTCGTTGCGAGCACAACCAATCTTCCAGACAACTCGATAGAAGGGTGTTTTGTGTTTTTATCACCTCCCTTCTTTGACAAAATGAATTACAAATGCAGCTATTCGACATTTTGGGGATAGCTCCATCTTTGGTCCTTTTGTTGGGTTTCGCTGATAGCACCAAAATGGCCGGCAAGTAGGTTGGGCGAGCAATGAGACCCAACAAAAGATATCGGCATGCTCAACCCAACCTACGAAAAAGCCGTGGCCGATGTTGGAACCAAGCCCGACATTTTCTTTGGTCACTTATTTACCACCGTAACGATTTCAAGCCTGAACTCACTGATGGAACTAAGTCCATCGATTCGTAAATACGATGGCGTATTTACTCACTCAGGACTTAGTGCTGAGTGAGCGATTATCTTGGATTGGTTAATAATTTCACATGACTGTAATTGCAAATCGTAGCACTAAGCCGCCTTCAAGGGCGCTAAAAGCACGTTTAGCCCGGATTCAACGGACTCGGTGATTGGAATGCTGTTTTGAGGTAATTGACCTCAAAAATCTCTTTCGCATATCCGTTTAAACAACATATAACAACTTTTCCGCGTTTTCGATTTATCTCCTTTACGGCATTTAAAATCACCCGTAAAACCGAACTTTTTAGCTATTCCAAGCCTCCCAAATCAATGAGCAGTCGCCTTTTATCACCCTCGACCATTTGCTTGACCACCTCTTCAAACTCCGGGTTTAGCTCAGCTGTTGTCTTGCCTTTGACAGAGACACAGACAATCCCATTTTTTTCTTTTCGAATGATATCCATGGTTGCACACTTCGATTTTTTAAAACGCCCAGCATTCAGCTCGTTAGAGCAAAAAAGGGGGTGGGACCCCATTCACCTCCGCCAGTGCTATAGTGCGAGAGGCAAAGGGAGTCCCAGAATTCCCACTCAGATTGCGCATCAAAATCATCACAGTCATCAAAGGCAGTCGTCAGAGCATCACTATTGAGGCGTCGTAGCCTCGGCCTCCGTGATTGTCTGGTTTCCGCTGGCCTCTATCGCCAATACCTCGAAATCGTAATCCTGGTATGATGGAATAAATCCCGGCGGAACCGTCACTTGATTTTGATCGGCCTCAAGATCGATACCAAATCTATGCACGACTTCTTCCTCATCTTCCCACTCGGCCTCAACCCGGTAGCCAACGATTTCGAGATCCTCTGGATCCTCTGGGTCTACACACGTAACGTTATTAAATGTAGAGTTAAGATCGACCACCTGCGTAACGAAACTCCAAGTGATTACAATAGGATCGCCAGCAACGTTGCCGCCGGTGGCTGAGAGACCTTCGGGCCCGCACGGAATAACCCAAGTGAAGTCCGCCTCTCCTTCAATCTCATCTCCTTCAATTGTTTCGCCCTCAAATTCGTATGTCCCCTCTGGGAATCGTCTGAGAAATTTTTTGATAGATACCTCATTGAGCGGCGGCTCTCCACTCTCAAAAAATAGCTCGGCAAAACCTTGCTTCGCCATGCTTTTTTTGGCCTCAACCTCAGCAATCGTACGACCTTTCGGGTTTTCAATCTCGACCTCCTTCCAGGGCTCTCCATCAACGAAGCCCCGTACACCCAAATCTTGATCTGAGAAATTAAACTCGATGTTGAACCAGGTCTCTTCGAATTCAAGCTCCTCATCGTCTTCGTGGTCGCCGGCCCAGAGCTCCGGGGAAGCGGCTCCCAGGATCAGAGCGACCACTGGGACCAAAAGAATAGCCAAAAAACGCATGTGTCTCTTCGTACCATTATTCTTGCTTCGTGTGTGTTTCATTGGTTTTTTCCTCCTAACTTTGTTTAATCGTTAATTTAATGCACAATGATTTGCTCTAGACAGTCCTCCAAATAACTCGATGAAGGGTATTTTTGTTATCCTCACCTCCTTTCCTTGACAAAATAAAGTACTGTTGGATAGATAATTCGTTGGATCACTTATTTATCATCGTCACGGGAATAGGCTTGAAATCACTGATGAAACTAAGCTGCCTGCAAGGGCGCTAAAAGCACGTTAAGCCCGGATTCAACGGACTCGGTGAGTGGAATGCTGTTATTATGGTAATTGACCTCAAAAATCTCTTTTGCATATCCGTCTAAACAACATAGAACGACTTTTCCGCGACACTGATTTATCTCCTTTACGGCCTTTAAAATCACCCGCAAAACCGAACTATTTAGATATTCCAAGGCACCCAAATCGATGAGCAGGCGCCTTTTATCACCCTCGACTATTTGTCTGACCATTTCTTTAAACTCTAAAGTTAGCTCAGCTTCCGTTTTGCCCTTAACAGTGACACAGACAATCCCGTTTTTTTCCATTTGAATGATTTCCATTTTTCTATCCCTTCAATATCAAATGCTGATACGCTATGATGTTATCGATTACCGGACTGAATGCGAAGGTCACCCAGCTCGCTACGGGCCTTTCCTTTGGGATTTGTAATTTTTGCATGTTTACAAGTATAGGTGATCAGGTTTGCAATACTTACGCTTGCCAATTTACTTCGGCCCTGAATTGCTGTTGCCATTTAGATTGAACTTGAAATCAAAAACTCGATTCTTGAAATAGCACAGTTAGCTTATCCTAAGATTACGTGAAGATTATTATTTGGTAATCCTCGATAAAATGTCGCACCATCCGCTTGGCATCGGGCTTTATGTTTGCATTGCCTATTTTTCCACTCACCAAGTTTTGCATAAAAAAAGCTCTCCTTAGAAATTCGGAGAGCCTATTGACACACTACGTATGAATTCGTATACTTATGGCACTTGAGCGTGCCGCAAGGCCCTCAGGTGTTTCAAGCCAGGCACCCCGACCCGCCAAAGTCTTGTGCCTGGCTTTTTTCACTTATTTTTCAGCAAATTACCGTATATTGCCGATCTTAATTTTTAATGTTCCAATCCTTTTTAGTTCTTGGTTTCCTCGTTCGCCGGCCAAACTATTCGATCTCAAAGGAGACTTTGTCGGCTTTGATAACGCTCTGTTCGATATCTTGCGGAACCCCTTTGACCTCGATATTGATACCGGCTTCAATTTCCTCTTTATTAATATCCTCAAACTCGGTTTCCGCATTCGTTTGCACGACCTGATCTTCCCGATCCTCAAGCGTGAACTCGGGAAAGTCATCGATAAACACAACTACATCGACAATACCTTCCACTTCGATCTGATCCAGTTCCCAGAATTCAATTTCAACTGCAATGAGAATACCGTCAACCAGGCTGCCCTCGGCCTCGAGCTTTTGTCCCGGTGTGATATCACTGGGCACCCCGTCCACATATTCGACGATCTCCGGGTCTGAATCGACATGTACTTCTTGATTTCCGATTTTGAATTTGATGATGTCATTTTCTGAAATGACTTCGGTGACAAAACCCATAATTTCGATCTCATCCCCATCCTCGCCGCCCAACTCATCCGCAAGCTCTATTGTCATGGCGATCATCTCTCCGGCGACAAGTCTACCCTCAACTTCAACAAACTGATCGTCTGCCGGTATGCCTTCAGGCAAATCGCTGGAAATCGAGGAATAGTCTATCCTGAGACCATTGATCATAAATGTTTCAAGGTCGGGATCCAGATTCTCCACGAAACCTGTAACCTCAAACTCAAATACGGAGGCGATATCACCGGTCTTTTCCAGGAAAGTCGCTCTGATAACCCCGTTGTCATCAAAATAGCCGCTTACCTCGACCACGTCGTCCTCGGTGATGCCGTTGAAATCGGTCTCCTCAAACAAGGTGATAACATTGACAATCACGGTTTGACCCAATACGACAATCTCTTTGGTTGTTGCATCGATATCACTTATGTTCTCTACCGGACCGACAACATTGGCGCTGTATATAACGCGATCAGCAACAAAACGTCCATCTTCCTTCATCCTGCCCTCGACAGTCACCACCATTCCGAGTTCGAGGTTATCGAGAACAGAGTCGTCACCGACGCCGATTTCTACACCATTTATGATAACTGCAGCGTTGCTCGTGTCGAACCTGGTACCATTCACCTCAACACTGCCGAATGCGGATATGGCGCCGGTGCTGAAAATCCCGGAGCCGCCGATACCGCCACCGGCGGTCCCACCCCCGCCACTTCCACAGGAAATCAGCAGAAAAGCAGAAAACAGTGCCGATATAAAGCCTCTTAAATGATAAGATCTCATCTCAATTTTCCCTGATCGAGTATGGTTCTTCAAAATAGTATATACCGATTCCGGCATTATTGCGGCCGGTGCCTTTAACCGTGGGAGTGACATCTCGATCGCGTTGCGCCAACCAACGATCCAGGCTTTCCAAAAAGGTCTGTGCCCTTTTGGCGGAATGCTTGCGAAACACCGCTAAGACTTCATCCGGTAAGTTGTCGTACGCGACCTTACGTTGGAAAAACGGACCGCTGGGATCGGATTTCAAGTTATGGCCTATCGTCGAAATGAGGTGTGCCACATCCGTTCCGAGAATGTGAAGTTTATCGGCATCACTGCTTTCAGGGATATAGGTTCGCGTGAGCAAACTTATGCTGCCGTCTTCCAAGCGCTCGACCGCACCAACGCGTATCAGTTCATCGAGTGTGGCCCGCACCGGCACATCACCGCTAAACCGTTTTACCAGTGCGCTGAAGGACACATCCGAACCTGCCATGGGCAGTGGGGCCGGCTGGCCCTCGGCATCCAGAAAGTTTCTGTCCCGCCGCCAGGCAGCGATCACACGGGCGGCCCGGTTGTACCTCTCGGTGCTGGCGCTGTCGTCCGGCTTCGGGAGTTTTCGAACTCGCATAACCTCCTTGCGGGATAGCCCGGTGATAACCGAAACCCGGGAGGTAGACTGCTTTCGCCCCTTGATGCCGAACTCTTTGCTGGCCACATCGACGTAGATCCACTTCACAAAATCTGAGAACGTGTTGTAGGACACGCCATTTCTGAGAAGTATCCGCACCAGAGGCCGCAGTAACCTGAGGACCGCCGCGGTTAAGAATTTTAGATGTTTGTCGTTCATAAATCTCCGACACATTCAAATAAAAAAGCCCAAGTTAAAAATTCATCTTTTTGGGAAAATATTCCCAAATTTTAATCTTGTCAAGAAAAAAATGAACAGGCGAGCGATTAATTCTAACATTGAAAACCTGGTCCTCTGGACTTCCGGCTCGGAGAGCCAGGTTAGAGATAGCCGGCTCTGCCTCAATCAAATTCCTTGGGGCACTGGAATTCCATTCGGTATCTATTGGTAGGCACCACCTTTTGGGTTGAACCAAAGCGTGGTCCTTTAAGGCAGGATTCTTTACCGGTTGTGAATCTTTGACAGCCACTTGAAAATTTGTAAAAGTTCAGCCAACCGCAAGAACGCTGAGGTCGTCAAGATTTTTAAATATCTTGCAAGAAATTAGATTAAGGATCGTTTCCTGTTTCATCCCCTTTTTTTTGGCTTGAGTCATTCGCCACCTCCTGACCTTCTTCATTAAAGCTCACGGTCTCAGTCAGCGGAACCTCCTGTACTTTTCTGAGTTTGCGCGCAATGGCCCGAGTGCGAACCTCAGCTTTATCAATGGTGTCGCCGGCCTCCTGCAACTTCTTTTTGGTTT
>CAMYJP010000102.1 GCA_947258675.1 uncultured Desulfobulbaceae bacterium
CCATATTATCCTCAGGCAGAGTTAATTATCAGAGGTAAACTGATAGCTAAAGGTACTGAAAAGGAACCTATTGTTTTCACTTCGGCTGAAATTGATGCCCGTCCAGGTGACTGGGGGGCTATTAATTTGCTCGGCAGCAAAGGAAATACAATTGAACATGCAAAACTCCTGTTTGCCTATAATGGAATACATGCCCATGGATCTACGGCAATTGTCGCTGACAGTGAATTCGCAAATAACGGGGTTGGGATCAGCTTTAAAAGTGAAGAGGAAACCCCTGATGCCCCGTGGTTTGGAGAACGATCGAGTCTCACTATTACCAACAATCTGTTTTTTCGTAATAAGGGGGGCATTGGTTTCAGAAACTCAGATGCAACTATCAGCCATAATGAAATAAAAGATAATAAATTCTTCGGACTCTGGCCTAAAGAGAAGGTTAAAGCGAATATCAGTTTTAATGAAATAACCGGCAATAAAAAAGGTATTATCCTTTATCAAACGCAAGGACTCACTTTGGATCACAACAACATATATGATAACAATTCATATAATATCGCGGTCGCCGAAGCTCAGGATTTCCCAGTAGATGCCGGCAATAACTGGTTTGGGTCCATTAACAGTGAAAAAATTGCCGAATATATTTTTGATCAAAAGGATGATCCGGATCTTGGTTTAGTGAACACTGTTCCTTATCTAAAAAATGCCGTTGAGTGGGAGCAACGTTGATGTCGGAAGAACAGAAACTGACTTGGCTCGCCAGTTTCTCTCACTTTATCACTCACGGCTTCATGACCTTGCTGCCTGGAGTTTTAGTTGTAATTGCCGCCGAACATTCCATGAGCTTTATGGATATTGGCATCATTGCAAATATTGGATATTTTTTGTACGGTCTCGGGTCTTTCCCTGCTGGATATCTCGCTGATAAATTCGGATCAAAACGGATATTGACGCTGGGTGTCCTCGGTATGTCCATTGCTTCAATCCTTGTAGGTTTTTCACCTACCACCATTACTTTTGCCATTACCTATGGAATACTTGGCCTCTTTGCCAGTATCCATCATCCGGCCGGTCTTTCATTAATTGCCAGACGTATATCCGAAAACAAAGGAAAGGCCTTAGGATTACATGGTGTGCTTGGAAATGTGGGATTGTTTTGCACGCCGCTCATGGCAGGGATGAGTATTTTCCTTTTTGATACGTGGCGCGCAGCCTACATTATTTTTGGAGTTGTTGGGCTTTTTTTCGCCTGGTTGTTGTACTCAACCCGGATTGAGTCAGAACCAGACTTGAGATTCCGCGAACTATTATTCTGGAAAAGCAATCGATTCAAAACAGTAAAAAAAGCAAACAGTCGAATCTCCGATTCTGTAAGCCTAGAAGCTTTGGACAATAAAACAAAGGAAACTAATTCCCTTCCGGTAGCACTCTTGATCCTCTATTTAGGTAGCATCCTGTCAGGCTTCATCTTTAGGGGATCGTTAACTTTTTTCCCCACTCTGCTCAAAGAAAATGTTTATTTCATCACCACTCATGATGAGCCTGTAGTAATTGCGGGATTTGTAACTACTGCTATATTATCTCTGGGTTTGATAGGTTCATGGTTCGGTGGTTATATTAATGACAAAATTAACAGGCCAGAGATATTTCCAGTACTCATTTTTCTTATCGTCGGCCCATCACTCTATTTCATCAGCCGTTTTACAGATTCATCATTATTGGTAATTTCATCATTTTTCAGCCTCGTATACTATGCCTGGCAGCCATCTCACAATTATCTTATCGCCAAATACACCAGAAAAGCATCCCACGGAGTCGGTTTTGGAGTAAATTTCTTTCTTATTTTTGGGATAGGATCAATTGCAACTGCCAGTGGAGGTTATATAGCGGATACCTATGGTGTCGATAAATTTTACTGGTTCATGTCATTTATAGCTTTAACGGCAATCTTAGCTGCTATGACGGTCATCGCCTTAAAACGCTTTCATATCAAATTTACCTGGCAGTTAGTAAAAGAAACCGAATCATAAAATAATATTCTCTGTCCCCTAACATCAAAAAGAGTTCAAATAAGAAAAGTCTGAAATTTGCCTACGTTTAGGCGGTTTAGGATGCTGGTCGGGATAACCGAGCGGCATCAGAACAACCACTTCATGTTCTTCAGGCAGCCTTAATATTTTTTTTGCTGCATCATGATCAAACATACCAACAATCACTGTTCCCAACCCGAGAGAATGCGCTGCCAGACAAAGATTCTGAGTTGCTAGACCAAGATCAAACATAAACCAGTCATCAAACTTTGTTCGCGCTTTTTCCTTATAATATCCTGATCTTTTAAGCCTGCCGCACACTGCAATCAATAAAGGGGCAGCCAAAACGGCCGGACTTCCCGGATTTTTAGCTGAGACTGTGTTCTGGAGCCTTTCTTTGATTCTTTTATCCCTAACAACAACGAGCTCCCAACATTGTGTATTTGCCCATGAAGGTGACCAGCGGACAGCCTCTAAAATTTGATTAAGAATCTCATCAGATACTTCTTTGTCTAGATATCGGCGGATACTTCTTCTGCCCATAATCAATTGCATGAAGTCCATTGTGGTTTCCTTGTGCAGGTTTTTCCATATAGTAATATAGTGAACAATTTGACCTGAATTAAAATAACGTATGGAATACTCTTACGATGGTCAAAGTTGGAATTAAAAATATACAGCAAATTAAACAGTTTTTTCTATTGTGCAACAGCAGCGTTTACGACAACAACTCTGATTGATTGAAGAACATTATTATCTGCAAATGGACCAATGTCGGTTTTGACTATCACCTTTTTACCCGAGGGCAGTTTGTCTGATACGCGTCGATTAATGGACCGCATAACACCACGATTATCCGGATATCTGATTTGTAATGTTATTCCGCCAATTGGAAGAGGTGTCCGGTTAGAAATCTCAACGATCAGAAAACCGTCTCCAGCTACCCCAGTGCGTAATCCAATATACTTTGAAGGATTATCCGATAGGTCCAGTCTAACCAAAGAATCTAAAGCCTCTTTACCCGGGGCTGTATTTGAAGCGGCAGCATTTCGAAAATATTCTTTAGCCCGTCCTTGGTTTCCGCTCGCCAACTCGATGTTTCCCAAAGCATTAAATGCTGTTGAAGTGGGAAGTAGTTTGACACTTGCCTGCAAATCATTTGCAGCATCCTGCCGCTTCCCAAGCTTATCCTGGACTAGACCGCGCTGTAGAAAAAAATAGAAATAATCTCCAGGCTGCTTAACTGCCTGATCATAATTATTCAAAGCTTTGGTATACTGCTGTTTTGAGAAATCAATATCACCAAGAAGAGCATAAAAATGACCTTCCCGCGGTTCAATATTAATGGCACTTTTAGCAAAACCTATAGCAGCCTCGCTTTGTTTTTTCTTGAATGCCTCAATCCCTTTATCGAATTCGTCATAGGCTTTTTTAGTTTTGATCAGGTGAGCAATCTTACTTTGATATATTTCAGTACCAAGTTTTCCTCCTTTTGGTAACTTTTTCGCTGTTTCTCGATTTGCTGCAACTCTCTCTGCAGAAGGGGGGTGACTGGCGAATAAACCACTTAACCAATTACTTTCCTTTCCCTTGGAAAGTCTGACAAATGTCTCCTGCAACCCAACAGCAGCCCATGGATCATACCCGGCACGGGCCATATACAACATGCCGTAATAGTCTGATTCCCGCTCAGCATCTCGTCCATATTTTGTACTGACAAGGCTTGCTGCAACTTGCGCTCCACTTACAAGATAATCAGCATAGCTCTTTCCCTGACTCGCAATACCTGCAGCCAACAAAGCCCCTTGTAACAAAATACCTCTTTCCATACCTTTGGCACCATGTCTTGCGGCCGCATGAACAATTTCATGGGCGAGGACAGCGGCCAACTCAGCTTCATTTTTTAACTCAATGAGAAGACCGCGATTAACAGCAATTTTACCGCCCGGTAATGCCCAAGCATTCGGAACAGAATTATTTAACACTTCAAATTCATATGGCAATTTTCTGTCGCTTACATTTACCAGGCGCTGTCCGACTGAATCAACATATTTGGATAGGACAGGATCAAGAGAATAATCCCCACCCTGTAACTGTTTACTGGGAGTATAATTATTCTCACCGATTGAAATCTCTTGGGATTCTGATACTATGGCCAGTTCATTTTTTCCGGTAACCGGATTTACAGCACACCCAGAAAAAACGAGCTGAATAGATATTAAAATCAACAGAAAAGTATAACGCATATGTACCTCCACTAAAGATAATACCCCTGGCAAATACACTCTGTCTGGAATTAGACAGAAAATCTACTGTTTGCAAAAAGATTAATGCAGGCGTCAACCACATCTGGATCAAACTCTGTGCCGGCATTCTGCTTAATCTCCTCCAACACATATTCTATCTCTAGAGCCGGTCGATAAGGTCTGGACGAGGTCATAGCTTCAACAACATTCGCAACCGCAACCACCCGAGCCTCAAGCAATATTTCATTGCCTTTCAACCCATTAGGATAACCAGACCCATCCATTCTTTCATGATGTTGGAGCACAATTTGAGCAATCGGCCAATGGAAATGAATTTCTTTTAAAATATCATAACCGGCTTGAGCATGGGTTTTTACTAACTCAAACTCTTGTTCATTCAATGATCGTGGCTTACTCAAAATTTCGACAGGGATCGATAATTTTCCAAGGTCATGAACAAGCCCTGCCATACGAATACCTTCAACTTCATTTTCAGCCAATTTCATTTCTTGAGCAATTGACCGGGCCAGACTTGATACTCGATGCTGATGTCCAGCAGTAAAAGGATCCCTTTTCTCAACGATCATGGAAATAGCTTGAACAGTTCCGGCTAGGGCATTGCGAAGCTTAATGATGCTGTCCTGTTGTCCTTCTGTTGCTCTCTTTCGTTTGGTAATATCCCTAGCAATACATTCTACTGCAACCAATTCTCCATTACCATTTACAGCAGGAATTTCTGAAACTTCCAACCAGCAAATTTCTCCAGAGTCAGTAAAACATTCAACATCATATGCAGGAAGTTGTTCTCCGGACAACGTTCGTTTTGTAAATTTTTCTGCTTCGATATTGTCAATTTTATCGGTGTAATGTCCCGGATATTTGGCGAGGAATTCTTGCTCCTTATAGCCAAGAACATTTTTAATTGACGGGCTGACAAAGGTAATTTCTCCTTCTGGATTAAGGGTGTAAAAAAAATAGGACTTCAAGAGACTTTCAACAAGCATCTCTTCGCTGGCAAGTAATGACGGTTTGGATTGTTTTTCTTCTTCCCAATTTTCAAGGGCCTCAAGGCGTTTCCGTAACAAGCTATTCTCCTGCACCAATTCCGAATAAGAAAGTTTATCAGTCATATTAAAAGCCTCCAAAACTAAAATAGTAAAAATTACTTTTATTCATTATCAGATCAATTATCTCGTAACCCGAGATAATATGGTTAACTGCTGAAGCGTATTTTTAATAGTTATTAACTGAACTTTCTGACTTGTTCTAATTTGTTGTTTAATTGTTATTTTTCGCCGCTAGTAGCGGTGGCGGTTTCAACATATCAATAGCCACGGACATTACTGCATCAAGGATCTTCATAATGACATCTTCAGCGAATTCTCCTGCAGCACGTACTTTGTCCAATGCTAACTTCATAATCCGCTGCAGGGCATCCAAAACGGAGAGGTCCTTCATTTCATCAGCACAGGCATGAAACAAGGTACCAAGAGTTCGGGGATCATCGTGCAAACGTTGTTCAAAAGCCAAAAACAGATATCGGAGCATGACTATTGTTGCATGCCCAATGAGGCCATCGTAATCGCGCAATTGAACTTCTTTTTCCAACTTCAGATAATGCTTCGCCATCTTGAAAAAAACCTCGATATCCCAGCGTTTCCCGTAAATCTGTACAATTTCTTCATCGGTCAATTCTATGTCAGTAGAGAGAATAGCCAGCCAGCCGCGCTTTTGACGATGACGAACAAAAACTATCTTTACCGGCAGACCGTCTTTAGTTTGAACCAGCACACTGGCCAGTATTTTTGCTTTACCGGCTTTCTTTTTTACACGCCGATAAATCTCTCCCAGCCTCAGATAAACATTTTGGTACAGATACAGGTTATTCGGCATATCTTTAAGCATACAGATAACTGGCCGATGCTGGTGCAACATTTGGATAACAGAGGGGAAGGCAAACCAGCTGTCCATGAGGATATAGGCCGCATCAATCCCTGTTGCAAGTATTCTCTTCACCATTGGCTCAAGCTGTTCTGTTGCCTTGGTCATTGCCTCCTTGCGTCGCCTGTATCCACAGGTTCTTCTGTCAATTTCTTTTGTGATTCCCTGCAGTCTGCTCTTTTCTTTCTCAGAGGAAAGCAAAACAAAATCCAAGGGCAGGAAACTCGCCCCGTCCGACCAGCCAAGGGTCAACATCTTGAACCCCTTGAGGTACCGCCGATCACTGTGGTCAAAGACTCGGGCCAGCAATTCAACAAATTTCGAATGCGATCTGTCATAGGTGCTGTCATCTATAATGAGTACCTTCTTTCGATCTTTATCTGTCAACAAATCAAAAACACAAACAAGCCTGGCAGCCAGGAGAAGGAGCAGTTTGCGCCAGTTGTACCGTGGACCTTTCAACAGATCATAAGCCGCATCCTTCTTGAACTCTTGCCGGTTGCCAGTGACTATCCCGCGGAAGAAATTATTTCCCTCGAACGGCAAGATAAAGATAGCCTTCAGCAACATGACCGGCGATACACCCCGCATTTTCCGGATGCCGGCTCTGTTCAGCAATGTGCCGATAGTGAAGTTGTCAAAGAACATATCAATCTTGTCGTGCAGTCGTATTGCTTCTTGCTGTTTTTCGTAGTCTGTGCTAGTTTTCATTCTCGCCCTTTCTCCTTGTTTTTATTGAGTTTTTTCGCAGAAACCCATTATAACAAGTTGCAAAGGGCGTTTCACTATAAATATTAATATTTTCAAATATTTAATGCATTATTTTGACTGAAATTAATCAACTCAGAAAGTTCAGTTATTAACTGAATTTTTTTAAAACAGCCACGAGCTTATTGTGAACAATACCATTAGAAGCGAGAATT
>CAMYJP010000103.1 GCA_947258675.1 uncultured Desulfobulbaceae bacterium
GCAGTCTCAATTGTTATGTCGTCAAAATAAACAGGGAATTCTGGCGATTGTTCTTATTTAATCAGGTGAAGTTAGTCAGAATAAACCGCCAGCCTACAAAGTGTATGTTTATCTTCATAGGCCATACCCAATTCATCTCTACCACATTTATCGTTCCACCAAGTTCTTGTAATTTTAAATTTGTCACCTATTGCATTAGTAATTTCAAAAAGTAGCATGTGGCCTAGACGTCCCCCCGAATATTCGATAGCGCAATTACCTTTATTTTCAATTTTCTTAATCTTTGAAAATTTCACACTCAATTCTTGACTATTGTTTAAATCATCTTGAGAGGTCATCCAAGCTCTGTACAGATCGCCTTTAATTACATCGTTGCCATCAATAATAAGATTTTCATAAATTTGGCTATTATTCAGCGTAACGTTGGCCCTGATTTCGGAGTCGGCGGCAATACAAAATCCCAACATGCAAAGAGAAAAAACGACCCCAAAAAACAAGATTCTGAGGGACATAACAACACCTTCTATAATTGATAAATTTTAATTAAAACGCAAAATAGCAACGACAGATATGACTTCCCCTGTGAAGGCTTATTATGGAATTTTTCGGACCCCTTTCATGTGCTTCCCCCAAGGAAAGAGGTTATTTTAAATGATAAAGCTTTAAGCGTTGCTTAACTAATGATCAAGTGCCACAATGTGAAAATTGGTATGATGTAAACCAACCACTTTTTAATCATATTCTCCGAACCGACGCATAAAGGGTTCATTCCAGAAAGAAAGAACAACAAGATTCCCAAACCACCAATTTGCATTAAACGCCTTTGTATGGCAACCAGTCAGGCATCGATAACACCGCATACAATTGTCACCAATTACAGGATAAGGTCTCATAGTAATATTGTTCATTGGACATTCAATGACACAAAATCTGCACTCGTCACACTTACTTTGGTCGAGTTTTGGTTCTGGAACAAGTAAACGTAGTAATTTGTTAGAACTTGTAACTGCCCCGACCAAGTTATATAATCCCTTTCCTTGCGTTATTGCATCTGGTCGGCTTGAAGGAAGTGTGCCCGGACGTCCATTTGATACATGTTCTGCTATAGATATAGCAAACCGCTTAGCTTTTTCTAAATCTTCTTCATTTGGACGACCTGGAGATTTTCCAATTATGCATGGAGCAGGATGATGTATTTCGCCACGAGTCCAAAATCCACCGGCAACATCTGCTCCTTTCTTACGTAATAATTTAGTTAAATCATACATAACATTACCAGGGGCTCCACCCCCTGTTGCAAAGACAAAAGCTCGACGATTATCAAGTGCAGGCAAAGATTCAAGAAATTCCTTAACAGGCGTTGGTGCATGGCTCTCGTGGGTGGGAGTCCCTATACCGAACAGATCACCCTTCATCAACTCTTCTGGTTTTGCCTTGTTCATAGAGAGGCTTTGCACTATATGTCCTTCCTGTTCAAATGCACCAACCATTGACTTTGCTACCTTGCGCGTATTACCGGTTTGTGAAAAACAGATCATATTAATATCCATCTTGCACCTCCCTCTAAGTTAGTAGTGCAACAATTTACTATCAGGATATTTTTCCTGAATATCCAATATAAGCCTGATATCCAGTGGAACTTTCCTGTATACTTCGGTTCTGCTTCATCGAATATGGGTATGAAAGTAGACTCCTAACTTCCCTGCCCCCATCTAGAGTTTCGAAACTGCCGTAGCCATGTCAAGGTGTATGATGATAACGGAACTGATCACCTCCACCACCAAAATCGGTTTTGTTTACTGTTAGCTTGAAGTTCGCACAGTGTAAAAATACTTACACAAAACGCAAAAAGCCTCCAACAGAGATGGCTGCCCCTGTGAAGGCTAATTATGGTATTTTACGGACCTCTTTCATGTGTTTCCCCCGGGGAAAGAGGTTATGTTAATTAAAAATTCAAGTATGGCTTAATTAATGATCAAGTGCCACAAAATGAAAATTGGTATGAGTGCTAGGGTGCAGCCTGCGGATTTTTGCCACAATCTAAACTCACTGAAACGGTATCTCATTCAATATTTACTATAGTTGTGCGAGGTCATTTTATTCAATATATCCTGGAACCTCAGCAACTTCTGTTGATGATGGCAACGCCATCCCTTAAAGAAGCAAAGGTTTTGTGGTCAGGTTAAATTACCTGTTCGCAGCTTGCTTCTCATGCCAAGTCAGAAGAATTTTACTTTGAACTTGAATTACAGGCTTTAAAATAAATACAAAATTCACATTTATTTTTTTTGACGTTTTTAATGAGCTCCACGCCAGGATGGTTACAGAGTGTTTCTTTTACTTCCCAACAATTAATACTATCTTCCCTTCCATACATTACGCAATTTTTCTGCATGCATGCTAAATATTTATAGCATTTTTCCATTTGATTCTCCTTTTGTTACACTATGTAATTATTGAGAATCTCACTTTTCCCAGCCATGATTGTATTTTCTTGTCAGCCTCGCAAGAATATCGTACTGAAACGTCTTTAGAGGGGCTTTTCATTCTCAATTTTGCTCTTATTTTACGGATATTAGAGATTCGCTATAATTCTAGGAAAAATAATATACAGTGAAGTCCAATTTTCCATGCCAAAACCGTTGGTTCGGACGCTTACAAGTTTCCGTCAGGTGTATTACGTCTATTTTTCATCTGGCTTTTCGAAAAAAATCAACAGGTTCGCCTTAAGTGATAGAAAAGCCAGGATGAGATACTTTTGATCTCAATCCTGGCTTCATATTTTCTGATATATTTAACGATCTCAGCATTACAGAAAAGATTTTTTTTGCTCTCAACCCCAGAAACTGAAGATTGTTGTAAGCCTTAGGATAGGATTTGTTTTATCTTTTCAAGTTCATATGGGTAAAGCGTGTCGGAAAGCTCCGCAATTTTGAGTTCTATTGTATCATCCAACTTAGAATTTCTTTTCTCTATGTAATTAAACATATAATGTCGCGCGCATTTTGAATTATCACCCCAGCAGTAATGCTGCATATATAACTCAGCTATTGCTGACTGGTCTATCATTTTATTGTTAAAAAAATTGCATGATTCAACTCTTTCACAGTCCATAATATTACTCCCCAACCTTTTTTAATAGTTAACCACCTAACAATCATTATAGTTATGAGCAAAACTTAGGCCTAAAAAATATTCAATGCGGGATATCATTTAAATTCAACATGTTACCTATTTATCTTTCAATCACGACCGATTAAAGAACAATCCCAAATAGAAGATTTGCTGTCAATGATAGAAAAATTTCGAATTTGCGAAGAACTAAAAAAATTGGATATGATTTTTAAATATAAGGAGGGAATGGTTTATGGCTATCTCAAATTACGTTTGCTTGCTACTACTCCTAATAAATCTTTGCCAAAAGGAAAATTCTGACACTATGAAATTTTCTGTCGGTGTGTGATGGAAATGCCAACCCATCCTTTATGATTTCAAACTTACTGTTGAATTATTAAGATGCGGCCCGAAAGTGTTTGCAGATTTCCTTAACATAGGGCGGCAGCACCGTTAAGGTATTTGATCCGGACCGGCAGGCCACCGCAACGAGATCAACCTGGCCGCCTTTGATTTCGTGTTTCCCGGAAACAATTCAACGTTCCGGTTTCTGTAGATTAACTTTGTCTTTGACCGCAATGGCCGGAATGGTTCCAAGGCCTTCTCTGCTATGCTCTGAAAGGCAGTGGTTAGGAGGATAGGGTAGGAATGAGTTGCGGACGCAGGCAGCTAATCTATAAATATTTCATCTTTGTACTTTTTATTTATACTTGTAAATGCTGCAAGATTTTCAAAAAAGATATCCGTCAATTCCGGATCAAAATGTTTTCCCCGTTCTTCCTTGAATAGATCTAAAATGCGATCAAGCTCCCAGGCCTTTTTATAGTATCGATCATTTGCAAGGGCATCAAAAACGTCGGCTACCGCTGTAATTCGGCCATAAATGTGGATATCCTCTTTCTGCAGGCCATTGGGATACCCTTTACCGTTCCAATTTTCATGATGTTCGTAGGCAACTATAGCGGCAGCCTTTAATATTTTTCGATCCGAATGTTTCAGTATCTCATATCCCAGAGTTGTATGTTTCTCCATAATAACCCTTTCCTCAGGTTCAAGAATAGCGGGTTTTAATAAGACTGCATCCGGAATGGCGATCTTGCCAATATCATGAAGGGGTGAAGCATGCCTGAGTACATCGCACTCATGGTCAGACAAGCCATACTCTTTTGCTAATAGATACGAAATATCGGCCACCCGCCTTACATGGTTTCCTGTCTCTTTTGATCTCATTTCCCCTGTTTCAGCGAGGGTGAAAATAATCTCTTTTTGGGTTGCATCAATTTCCTCCTGCAACAAGATGGCTTCAATTTCTTTACCCGTATAAACAGCAGCCAGTAGAAGGTGCTCTTTGTCTTCATCAGAGAACTTGCCGCTACCAGTCATTTTATTCACTGCCTGGAAAGCACCGATAATCTCTCCGGTACTGTTTTTAATCGGCAACGCCAGCAGATTATTGGTAAAAAAGCCGGTCTGTTTGTCTATATTCTGATCAAAACGTGGGTCGTTGTACGGGGCATTAATTATCAGCGACTCGCCAGTTGTGACGGCATGGCCACAAATTCCATTACAACAAGGGATTTCTATACGATCCAGTCCGTGGGCTGCTCTGCTCCAAAGCATCTTTCTCTTACTATCGAGTATCCAGACAGTGCACCGCTCAGCGCTTACCAAATCACGTCCCAGGTCGGCCAGTCTGATAAGCAGTGAATCAATATCCTTCTCGTTGGCAATCTTGTTGATTGCTTTAAAGATTGTAAGCAAGAGCTGATCTGATGTCGGATTTGATTCTAATCTTGTAGTCATAACGATGCTCAGACATCCTGGTATTTTCTGAAAAAAAATATATCTTTTTAGAATTAACTTTTATAGCCACATATTTTCTGATAGCGTGGTTACTACCGTCGTAGTATGAAAACTTTACTTTGGCCATTAACTGAGTAAACGGCTTTTCCTTTTTACTCAGCTGCAATTACTCTGTTTCGTCCTTTACGCTTGGCTAGATATAAAGCCTTATCCGCCGTTGCTATCATATCATTTGGATCTTCATGGCTGTTTTGAAAAGAGGCCACTCCGATGCTGGTTGTAACCTGCAGTGATGTTGGGCCTTTTGTATAAAACTCTGATTGACACCTTTTCCGAATCTTCTCTCCAGCTAAAATTCCACCCTCAATATCAGTCTGGGTGAGCAGGATAATGAATTCTTCTCCCCCAAAACGAAAGATATGGTCAGTCGAACGACTTACCTCTAGTATGCGACGTGCAAATGTTTCAAGTACAAAATCCCCAAACTTGTGACCATGGATGTCGTTCACCTTTTTGAAATGGTCCAGATCCAGTATTAAAAGAGCTAGGTCTGATCCGTAGCGTATACTGCGGTTGAACTCTTGCTTCAGCATGGTATTAAGGTGTCTTCGATTATATAAGCCGGTCAAATCATCATGGAGGGAGAGGCGAGTTAATATCTCGTTCTGCTTTTCAATGAGTTGTTTGGATTCTTCCAACTCATGCACCATTTGCTTTAATTCCTGCTTCTGTTTGTAGAGATTGAGAAAGACAGAAACCTTGCTCAGAAGAATTTCAGATTCAACAGGCTTGAAGATGTAATCAACAGCACCACTTTGATACCCTTTTAAAACATGCTGCTGTTCCCTGTTAATGGCTGTGATAAAAATAATGGAGGTACGAGCTGTATCATCGGCTAAACGGATCATTTCTGCAGTCTCAAAGCCATCCATATCAGGCATCTGCACATCAAGAAGTATGAGGGCAAAATCATGTTCCAGAGCCACCCTCAGGGCTTCATTACCTGAAGATGCTGTATGGATATCCGCCTCCAAATCTTCCATGAGCCGCTTCATAACCAGAAGATTTTCCGGTTTGTTGTCAACAACAAGAATTTCAGGTCGATTCATCAACGAGCTCTCCTAAATAGTTTCCAGCCGGAAACGCCGTTTTTAAGCAATTTCTTCGTCAGCCTGTGGAGTTTTTTGTGCAGCATACCTGAGTACGCCTCCGCGTGGCCAACGGAAACCCTTTAGGGCAACTCCTTGTAATCCTTGAACTTGCTCAAAACTGCTCGCTTTCTAATTGGAAACAACTTAGTGTAGCCATCCGAAAAAAAAAGGACTTTACGGATGAACACTAAATAGCTTGTAATTTCAGACAGCGAAATAATTCTGTCCGGCTTTATGAGCCGAAATGCGACCTATGGTCTGGCAGCTATTTCAGTATTTTCTGGATTTTGAACAATTGTATCCCAGCCTGTCTCCAGAATGAACCGTAAACCATCAGCTACAAGTGTGTTCGGACCATTAACAAGAATTGCTTAAATATTTTTTCCAAAGACATTGTCAAGATAAACAACATTATTTATGATCCAATCTTCCCTAACAAAATAGATACTTCTGAAACTTATTATTTTACTGTCGGCTGTAAAACGCATATCTTTAACTAACCTTCTTCAGGAGTTCCAAACAATTCTCCATAACAAAGCAGAAAAGCTCGGCCGGGATGTTTAATTTTCAATCCTTGTTTTATTTGCCTGATGTTTTTGGCAATTTTGGAATTAGGAAAAATCTATATTTTACAGGTTGAAGTGGATCTACAAACTCACTGGTGGGGCAAGAGTTAAAGTACAACGTGTCCTTTACTCTTTGGTGCTCTCATTTTTTCAAAAAATAATCAAATAGAATGATGAGGATTCTAATTAATTAAATTGTATATTTTGGGTGATCAGATTTGCATTACTACTATTTGTATCGTTTTGCTTATCAAGGCAGGATTCACAGTCCTGATAAGTTAAAGAATGAACAATTGCTAAAGATGATGTGCTGATGATTAATAATATTCACAACTACTTTCGCGGGTTTTCAAAAGAGTTGCCTTTGTCTTGTTGCATTAAATCGCTCTCAGAGATTATGTACTATTTGATAAGTATCCTTTTAATCTTTGTTCTCAAAAGGGATCAATGTAATTGAACAGCCAAAATAGCAAAAAATGTGCCT
>CAMYJP010000104.1 GCA_947258675.1 uncultured Desulfobulbaceae bacterium
CAATTGGTGCAATTGACAAAATAGTTTTGCTTTGATTCCGCAGGGTAAGCAGACGATGTCCGGTGGCCGGAATGACACTGCATACAGAGAAACGGTTCGCGGAGTTTCAGCAGGTCGTTGTTCATGGAGCCGTGGCTGTTGTGGCAGGTGTTACAGTCTTCGGTATTATCTGCATGCTCATATACAAAAGGCCCTTCCTTTTCACCATGGCAGCGGGTACAGGTCTCTTTGATGGAGTTTCCCCTCAGTTGGTTGTCTGTAATGGTCCCATGGGGCTCGTGGCAGTCTGAGCAGAATATTCTTTTTTCAGGAACCGGATGGTGGCTCGGTAATAAAAAGTCGGCTTTTATCCGTTGGTGACACTGTTCACACATTGCATCAATATCCTTGGGATTTGTCGTCAAGTCGGAACCGGCATGTACATTATGGCAGGGGAAGCAGGAAACATCGGCATCGGCATGGGCGCCGCTTCGCCAATTGTGAAGGTTAAAAGTCGCGTTGGTCGTGTGACATTTTAGACAGAGAAGAGATTGTGCAGTGGCTGGTAACTCATTCAGATGTATTAGTGTATCATGCTTGCATGCCGTTATTATCCCCTGCTCTTTGTCCCGGGCTACCTTCTCCTTGGTGATTCCCGCAATGGCAAGGCTTCCTGGACCGTGACAGGATTCGCAGTCTACCAGTGGCAAACCGGATTTGCTGGAAAGCTGTGCCCCCATGGTGCTGGCCTCAAAGTCTTCTTTGATTTTGTCATGAGAATGGCAGGCTGCCAGGCAGGTTTCATTGCCTACGTAATTGGCATCCAGCCTGCCGACCAGCATCCGTTCATATTCCTGCATAGAGACTATAGGTTTTGATTCCTTGATTGCCTGACAGCCGGCGAAGCTAAGGATCATTAGAAGAAGAAATGCTACTCCCTTAGAAAGATTCTTTCTTTTACGGTTACTTTTCATAGCCGATTTATTGCAATGGAAAAAATTGCAGGCAAATTGTTTTTGTTGGTGAATAGCTGCTGTTAAAAAAGTAAGTTGCAATCTATATCGGCAACTTCCTGAAAAAAATTAGTATTTTTGCGATAAAAGGATGCACGATAGGATAATGGAAATTTTCTGCGGCAAATATTCAGGTAACATCTTGGAATTATAACTTAAAATCGTCGAATGATGTCGTAGCGGTGATGATGGCTCTGACAGTGGACTGGATAAGGGAAATGTGAAAGGCACAGAGCAGTTACTTATGGTATCAAATTATAAAATGGAATTTTTGTGATTGTAAAGAACATAAAAAGATCTTTGATACTATTTGAGAAGGTGATACAAGAGTTGAAATTTCCCGGCTTCAATCGATTAATATTCTGCGGGATATTATTAGATGATGAGTCGATATGATAAAAGAGGTGTCCAAGGTTTTATGGTCTAGACCTGAAGGCTCAAGCATCCGCTTTGCAGATCACATCGCACAGTTCATCCGCCATGGTGTTGATGACCGATTCGTCTTCGCCTTCCACCATTACCCTGATTACCGGCTCTGTACCTGAGGGCCGGACCAGAATTCGTCCTTTATTCTTCAGTTTATTTTCCAACCTGCTGACTTTTTTCTGAAAATCGGGAATTTTGTTTAATTCGATTTTTTTGGATGTCCGTACATTTTTCAACACTTGGGGAAAGGGGTCCATGATTTTGGCAAGTTCTGACAGAGGTTGATTGTGCTTTACCATGGCTACCAGTAGCTGGAGTCCGGCAAGAATCCCGTCACCAGTGGATTTCCTCCACAACATACCGGTCACCGACTTGAGTTCTTACCATTTTGCCGCCCATCTTTTTCATGGCGATCTCAAGTCCCATGTTGCTCATAACTGTGGTGACCAGGGTTTTCTTTTGTAATTTTCTTCTGGCTATCATGTCTGCGGCACAGATGGCCATTATATGATCGCCGTCAACAGTGTTGCCATTTTCATCGACAACGATAATACGATCACCGTCGCCATCGAGGGCGATACCGATATCAGCGCCTTTTGATCGTACAATCTCTGCCATGCGCTGAGGATATAACGCACCGCACTCATGGTTGATATTTTTCCCATCCGGATTCACACCAATGGGAGTTACTTTTGCTCCCAGTTCTTCAAAAACATAAGGTGCTATTTTATATGTTGCTCCATGGGCGCAGTCCAGAACGATATGAAAATCATCCAGGGTATATCTTCTGGGAAAGAAATTTTTCAGAAAGACGATATAGCGTCCTTTGGCGTCGTCTATACGGTGCGCTTTACCAACTTCATCCGCTACAGGACGGAGTACCTCCATTTTTTGTGAAAAAATGAGATCTTCAATTTCCATTTCCTGCTCATCGGGCAGTTTAAAGCCGTCTTTGGAGAATATTTTGATACCATTATCTTGAAAAGGGTTATGTGAGGCGGAAATAACCACCCCGGCATCGGCACGCATGCTTGTGGTAAGAAAGGCTATGCCTGGTGTAGGAATCGGGCCTACCAGTAAAATATCAACACCCATTGAGCAGATCCCGGCAGCAAGTGCGTTTTCAATCATATATCCGGAAAGCCTGGTGTCCTTGCCAATTACTATTCGGTGGCCGTGCGTTTTGTTTTTGACCTGAAAGGCAATAGCTCTACCAATCTGCATGGCGATTTCCGAAGTCATGGGATGGACATTAGCTACCCCTCTAACACCATCTGTACCGAATAAGGTTCTCATTTTTATACTCTCCTGATTAAATGAAAGTCTTTGTCTTTTTTCTTAAAGACAAAGGGGTATTGGTTACATATTGGTTCTGCCTGATCAACAATAATACCTTTCCGATTTGTCGAGGTCTGATCTTACTAAGTGCACGTTTCCCAACAAGTATTTTCGCTGTGACTAATTTAATAGTTCCTGAATGTAAGTAAGGCTATCGTTAAGTCGTTACAGAAATTTTTCTATTCCTGAGGTCCTTTGAAGGTTCCAGGTGAACTGGCAGAATCTTCCGGTATAACGGTCTTTTCACCACTAAAAGGAATTTTCATTTTTTTTCCTTCAATCAGTAGTTTTTTCCTTTTGACCATTTGGCGTGGAACAGTTTGGGGCGAGTGTGATATGATGCGAATGTCATCCTTGTATTTGTCTCCCTCGCCGCTTAGTTCAACTGCGACTTTGTATTCATTTTTTTCAATATCAAAGTCATCTGAACTTATTTTAGCTCGGAAAACTGTTCTGAGATCTTTAATTTTACTGCTGAGAGAATAGGGTAATTCGGCCTGTACAGTTATTGTTTTTTGATCCAGTTGATTTCTTTTTTCTCCGTCTTCATATAATATCAGGGGGATTTTTGAGATATCGCGTTTTATTCTTTTTTCTTTTATTACAATATGGGCACTTACTACAGTCTCACCGATCAAATCAGTGATAGCAGGGGTTAGATTCAGGCTCACCTGCTTTACAGTCAATTCTTTAATGTCTTCAATATTTATGACATTCGTGTTTAACGATTCCACTTCTTCGAGGATAGTTTTGGAACCGGTTATGGTTATAGTTTCCGGTTCAAGGAATATGGAGATGAGTTCATATCCTTCCGGTAGGGATCCGGTTACAATCGGTTTTATAGTTAAATTTTTTTCGATCAATCGATCTATTAGCAGGGTAATTTGATTTGGCTGAAGCCTGAGTACGCTTATCCCCCAAGGAAAAGGAATTGTATCGGCAGTGTTTTCAAAAACAACTTTTCCAGGTTTGGTATCGGACAGATCCAGTGTTCGACTGATGTGCTGGGTGCTTAAACTCCTGATTAAACTGCGCTGTCCACTTACCGTAACTTCCAATTGTTTTTTAAACTGACTTGAAATTACCATGTCACGGGGAAGATTGACGATTTCGACAGGGATGGAAACATTCATATCCACTTTGTCTTCCCCAGCAACGAAGTACCACAAAAAAAGTGCGAAGAAAAAGGAGATGAGCTTGAGTACCCAGTTCTTCGGCCTTGAGAAGGTATTAAGATAGGCTAGGATCTGCTGAACCAGTTTTTCCATAATTTTGGTTGAATATCTTTGGTTATGAAAATTGATTCCAGTCGATTTTCCAGGACCTGCTCATTTTCCAGTTTTGTAATGCTTCCGTGCTGGGCCAGGGATATTTCCTGGGTTTCCTCGGAGATGACAATTATTACCGCATCTGTTTCTTCGGAAAGGCCGATGGCGGCGCGATGTCTTGTCCCATATCGCTTGTCGATGTATGGGCTCTTTGTCAGCGGTAGGAGACATCCGGCGGTTTGAATCCTGTTTTTATGAATTACAACGCCGCCGTCATGAAGCGGGGAAGTAGGGAGAAAAAGGCTTATCAGGAGCTCTTTGCTTACCAAAGCATCTACTTTATGACCAGATTCGATATAATCTCTAAGGCCGGTGTCACGCTCAATCACAATGAGTGCTCCGATTCTTCGTCTGGCCAAGTATTGAGCAGCCGATACAATTTCGTCAATTATATCTTCGGCGTCATCATGGGGTTTATAAAAGGGGGTTTTGCCTACTTGGGTTAGTGCTCGTCTTATGTCCCGCTGAAAGACGATGATGACAATTAATAGGAGTGAACTCAACAGAGTGCGCAGCAACCAGTAAAGAGTGAGAAGTTCAAGTTCTCTGGCACCGAAATAAATGACAATGAGCACGGCAAGACCCGCCAGCATTTGGACAGCTCTTGTACCGCGGATTATCAGAATAACTCTGTAAATGATGAAAGAAACAAGCAGAACATCGACCGCATCCTGCCAGCGAAAGAATGTTAGAGCGTCAAGCATTCGATAGACTCTGATCCCGTGAAGTTCTATACTCCTCTTTAACGGTTGGAAAACATTTAGAAACTACTATATAAGATAAACAACTTTTAGGGAATTGGACAAGAGGAAAAAGATTAAATTTTTCAGTTTCTGTGATATGAAGTTGCGGACAGAGAGACAACATGTGTAATATGGATGACAAATATCAGTGATCTACATTAATTGCATTAATTACATTAAGTTATGGACAAAGATTCGCCCAAAGGCCCCTTCGGCTCTATATCAATAGCTCCTGGAGATGCGAATAACGAATCTCAAGAGCAGATTAATGGGGATCTGAAAATTGAGGAACCGGAGAGGGATAAAGAAAAAAACGGTCCAACTTTTCCCAGGAAAAAGACCGAAAGAAGACCACTCAATTGGCTGAAATGGACTCTGCTGTCTGTAATGGTTGGTTTTTGTTTATTTCTGCTGGTTGGTTATGTATTCATACCTCACATTTTCAGTACGTATCTCCCAAAAAGGTTGTCAGTTGAGCTTGAGCGTCCGGTTACCATAGGTTCTGTTAAATTTAATCCTTTCACCCTTAACCTGTCTCTTTTTAACGGTATAATCGGGCCAAGGCTGACCAATCCGGAGGACAAGGTCGATCCTGTTTTTTCATTTGACAGTTGGATAATAAACCTCGAAGCAATTTCTCTACTTAAAAATGGACTTGTATGCAAAGAAACAAGCATTGACAGTCTGTTTCTTCATGTGGTCAGACAGTCTGATACAACTCTTAATGTGAAAGAGCTGTTGCCACCTGCCTTTAATAGAACCAATGATGCTCAAAAAGACGGGGAACAGCCTGCGGCAATACAAATTCCATTCCAATATTCCCTTAACAACATCATCATTACAAACGGCCATCTGATTTTTCAGGATATACCTTCCGGGAAAACCCATGCTATTGAAGAAATTCGTCTGGCCCTGCCTGCCTTATCAAATTTTGAATATAAAGCGGCAGAATATATACGTCCGGAATTTTCCGCCAAGGTAAACGGAAGTCCGATTGGTATTACCGGTCAAACTGGAATTGCTGATAAAGGAATTGATGCCAGCCTGCAACTGCACCTGGAAGCTGTCGATCTGCCATCGTATTTGGCATATTTACCAAACGGAACAGAAATTGGTTTAACGGAAGGAAAAGCGGACTTGGATATTGACATACTTTTTTCAGCGGAAAAAACAGGAAAGGATGTTTTGCAGCTTGAAGGATCTGCCCATGTTGTCGATCTGCGGATTCAGGATAAACTAAACAAAAGCATCATCAGTATTCCAAAACTTGACATTAAAGGCACGGCAAGTCCTCTGGCTGGGAGATATCATTTTAATACGATGGTTTTGCAACAGCTGGAATTTAACTTGGAACGATCCGCGAGCGGAGAGTTTGGTTTACAAGGTATGAATCGGTTACTACCTCTTGACACCTCTACTGGGCCCAATAAATCTTTAGAATCCCGTAATACATTGAGAATTGACAGGATAGAGGTTCAAAATGGGAGGCTTGTTTTTGTCGATCGAACCGTGAAGGATGGATTCGGTGAAACCTGGTCGGATATTCAACTGACTATCAGCGATTATACAGTATCTGCAGAAGAAAACGACAGAAAACCAGCGATATTCAGAGTTCAGGCAGCGAAAGAAAACAGGAGCAAAACAGTAAAGACCAGCTTCAGGAGCCAGGGTGTGCTCTATACGTTACCACTACGATTAGAAGGCACTTTGCAGGCAAACGGAATTCAACTTGAAACGTACGAACCTTATCAACAGGTTGAACCACGGTCAGAAAGGCCATGGCAGGTCAAAAGCGGTCTGACTGACTTTAATGGAAAGTTTGTTTTCCAGACAGGTGAAGATGTCCCAAATAAGGGCCTGGTCATTTCTGAAACAAGTGGAAAGATTGCAAATTTTTTAATAGCCGGAAATGGGGGTTCTCAGTTTGATTCTCCGTTGTTCCTTTTTAGGGGGGCCACATTGGATACTAGTGAAAGGAAATTTAATTTTGGTGTTGTAACCAGCAACAAAACTAGCCTCGTCATTGACAGAGGGGGGATGAAAAAGACTAACCAGAAGCAAAACTCCAGCTCTAAGCTCTCAGAAAAGGAAAAGAAGAATGGGGTCACTGAAAAAACCAAATCATGGGAAATCGGGCTGCAATCATTGAATATGAATCGCTTAATGGTTGATTTTATGAGAAGCCGTGACACCGACATTGCAAAAAAAGATAGTACTGCAGATAATTCCACAGATGCGGCTCACCTGGAGCTCGAAAAAGTATTTATTCAAGTTTCCGATTATCCACAGCAAGATGGCCAGGATGATAGCAGAAAAAGGCTTTCCGGTTCAGCCCGGTTTAATGAAAAAGGCAGTTTGCAATGTCTGGGCAGTTCAAAATTTTCACCCTTTGATGCTGAACTTGACTGTAGCGTTTCTAACCTGAAACTTTCCGATCTTCAGCAATTTATTGATACCTCCTACCTGCAGGATGTTACGGATGGATATCTGCAGGCTAAAGGAACCTTAGCGCTGCCGAATTTTTCTTTTTCAGGTTCCATGGGAATAAATGACCTAAAGATTGGAAAAGGCAAGAGGACACCCGCTGAGAAAAACCGGGAACATATCAGGTGGAAAGAAGCATCGGGCAGGAATGTTCGTATAACTTCAGATCCTCGGGCACTTGTCATTGAAACAGTTACCATTGATAACCCGTTTTTTTTCTACTCAATGGATAAAGATGGGCAGTTTTTTAAAGGTAATGGTTTACGATCCGGCCTCAAATCGAGTCAGGAAACAACAGGTGATTTTGATATTAATATCAAAGAAATACGTGTTAATGCAGGGGAAATTTCAGTGGCTGATGAGGACTTGTCTCCGCCATACTATACTAAGATTACAGGGATAAATGGTCAGATAAAAGGCTTTTCCAGTCAGGCTGGTAATCTTGCTCAAGTGAAACTTCAGGGTCTACAAGATGGTTCGGCGCAATTGGATGCTGATTGTAAAATAAATTTCTTTGTTTCCGAACGGAATGCTGAATGTAATTTTAAAGGTTCCTGGATAGATATTTCAGCCTTATCTATATACCTGGAACCGCACTTGGGAGGTAAGATCACATCAGGGACAACACAGGTCTTTATGAAATATTCATTGGACAAGGGAATTGTCAATGCCGAAAGTCGTCTTGATATAAGCAAGTTTTCCCTGGGAGACAATCTTTACAGTGACAGCCCTTTGTCGCTTGCTGCAGCCCTGCTTACGGACAAGAAAAATCACATTGCTTTGAACCTACCAGTGCGCGGTGATTTGAGAGATACAAGTTTTTCTTTCCGGGCAAATTTGGTTAAGGTCTTACGCAGCCTGTTGGCTAAAGCTGCGGTTTCACCCTTTTCAATATTAGATGACCTGATCAAGACCAGACAATCTGAGCCGTTGGATAATCAGTTTTTTGAACGTTTCTTTTTTGCATTTGGTAACGCTGAGATAGGTAAAGAGTTTGAAAAAAATCTGGAAATGCTTGCCTGGATTCTTCAACAACGTCCGGCATTGGTTTTGGAGATTACCGGCTATGCTGATGGTCAGAAAGACCGTGACGCATTATTATCAGTGCGGAAAAAACAGGCTGCTTTTAAGAGGGTGGTTAAAGAAATTAAGATGTCTGACCAGATTACTAAGGAATATGGTAGTGAAGAAATATCTCCTTCCGTACAAGGTGATGATGCAAAAACAGCTGGGGATCATTCAGCAAAAAGAGCCATAAAAGTTGATGACAGAGAACTCTTACAATTGGCTGCTGAGCGTAGTCGAAAAGTGGAACTATATTTAATAGAAAAACTTAATGTTTCACCACAGCAAGTGAAGGTCAGTGAAAGAAACAGGCTAATTGCAGGGTCTCCCTTTGGCAGGTCTGGTAACCGGGTGGGATTTAATATGACAGCTAAGCGGACAGGGTCTGATTAACAGGCATATTTAGAAGCGAGGGAACCATGTTGGCGGACTTGATAAAAAATACAAGATCG
>CAMYJP010000105.1 GCA_947258675.1 uncultured Desulfobulbaceae bacterium
GTGCCTGATTCATTGCTTTCACTAATTCTTATTATCCCTTCGTGACTGTCAACAATTTGATGGACAATCGCAAGCCCAAGGCCTGTACCGTTTTCCTTGGTAGTAAAAAATGGATCAAATATTCTATCGATTATCTCCTGCGGGATTCCCGGCCCATTGTCGGAAATTCTGATAATAGTTTTTTCTTTCCCGTTTTTATTGGTCATTTCATTGGCCGTGATTCGAATTTCCCCCTCCTTGCCGTCAAAACATGCGATTCCATTATGAATTAGATTGATGAGGACTCGTTTGAGCTGTTGAGCATCTCCCCAGCAATCCATTTTGTCAGGGATGTCCAATTGTACATGACAGTTGTCGTTCCAGGTCGGGGTCCTTTGCAGGAGCAGAATAGCCTCTTCAATAAGATTGGATATAGTCAACCACTCTTTTTCTGGAATTGCTGGTTTTGAAAATTGTAAAAAATCAGAGATGCTTGTTTCAAGCCTGGAGCTTTCCCTAACGATGATTTTCATTAAATTGTTGTGGGTGGAATTATGCACCAGTTCTTTACTGAGCATCTGGGCAGAACCTGATATAGCTGCCAAAGGGTTGCGAAATTCATGGGCTATCCCTGCTGCCATTTCCCCAAGAGCTGCCATTTTTTCAGCTTGTCGAACTTGATCCTCCATTTTTTTTATTTCACTGAGATCTTGTAGGGTAATTACCTGGTAGTCTTCTTGTGCTTCCTGCATATGCAAGGTTGCCCAGGAGTACCCCACCGGTATCTTTACACCGTCCTTTCTGGTAAGGTTGGCTGTGGGGCGTGCATTGTCTTTGCGGATCAGTTCAATACCCTGCAACTTATCATGCAAAGAATTACCAATTACTTCAGTAGCATTGAAACCGGAAATTTTTTCCGATGCATGGTTAAAGGAGGTAATTTGATCATTATTGTCAATGGTTATTATACCGGTATTTATATCATCAAATATTTGTTTATAGAGAATAGATAGTTGATCAAAATTCTGAGAAGTCAGTGACAGCGCTGTTTCGGTTTTTCTGAGTCGTTCGGAGAGAAGAGCGCTCAAAACTGCAACCAGGAAAAAGATAATACCATGAATAGAGAAGTAGTTGGCTGAAGTCAATGGATTTAAAATCGGCCGGTACCAGTAAAGAAGAAAAAAAGCAGGATGGATGCCTAAGTATTCCATTCCCAGTATACACGCGTATTCCAGGGTGCAAGCCGCCGCTATGGCGAGTCCGCCTTTTCGCATAAGTATGAGACTGCCGGCAATAATTGGAAAGAAATAGACAGGAACAAAGATAGACTGGCTGCCACCGCTGTAATAAACAAGGGCGGTGGTCAATACCGAATCGGTAATTATTTGGAAGAAGGCAAAATAGCGGTAGCGTGTTAGTTTACGAAGTAGTAGGGCTGATAGTATGGTAAATAGATAGACTCCCGCCACAAAATAGCTGACATATTCCAGTGGTGGAATGATAATATCTCTTGATGAAGACTGTAGTAGAATGTTGACGCCAAGTAATAAAGATAAAACCAGAATTCTCAGAAGCAGAAGCCATTGTAGCTGACGTTTTACCAGTGTAAGAAGGGGTTTATAGCTAATAGCGTTGTCTTTTGGGTCGTACGGCATATTTTATTTGATTAAAGATTTCTGGTAGTCATTGTTGGTAATTATACTTTTGGTAAGTGACTCTGCATGGAGTTCATCAAGAATCTATGAGAGCCCATATTTCTGGATTTTGTAACGGAGGGAGCGAAAGCTCACCTTAAGCAGTTCAGCAGCTCTCATTTTGGAATGTTCAGCTTTTTCCAAAGCATAATTGATTAGTTTTTTCTCCAAGCTGTTTATTACTTCTTCAAGGCCCAGATCAAATAATTCCTCATCATTGGCCACTGCCTGAAACAGTGGTTCCGGTGCTTCCATCGCTGGTTTCTTCTGCTGATGAATGGATAATGTCAGACTTTCTGGTAGAATAATATTGGAACTTTCCAGCGCAACACCTCTCTCAATAATATTTTCCAGTTCTCGGACATTACCCGGAAAATCATATTCCATAAGAACTTTCATGGCATAGGATGATATTTCCTGTACATCCTTGCCAAGGGAACCAGAAAATTTTTTGAGAAAATGATCTACCAGCAGCGGAACATCACCCTTCCTTTCGCGTAAAGGCGGCATACGTATCGGTACAACTGCTAAGCGATAAAAAAGGTCTTCGCGAAACCTTCCGGCCAAAACCTCTTCTTCAAGATTTCGGTTTGTTGCAGCGAGAATACGGACATTTACCTTAATAGTTTCAGTGGAGCCAACCCGTTTAAGCTCTCTTTCCTGGAGAACTCGTAAAAGTTTCGTTTGGATAAGTGGAGTGAGTTCACCTATTTCATCCAAAAAAACGGTGCCGTTGTTCGCCATTTCAAATAAACCGATCTTATTGGAAATAGCGCCGGTAAAGGCCCCCTTTACGTGGCCGAACAACTCACTTTCAAGTAACGTTTCAGGTATTGCGCTGCATGTTATGGGAACAAAGGGCGTGTCTTTACTTTTGGTATGTTTATGGATAGCCTTGGCTACCAACTCCTTACCCGTACCGGAATCACCATAAATAAGCACATTTGCCGGAGTGGGTGCAATCTTTGTGATAAGCTCAAAGATTCTCAACATCTCCGGACTTTGCCCGATAATTCCCTCAAACGCATTGCTGTCATGAGTAATTGGCTCATCGCTTTTTGGTGAAAAGGTAGATATGGCTTTTTTGACAATATCAACAATCTCTTCAACATTAAACGGTTTGGTAATATAATCAAAAGCGCCGTTTTTCATGGCTCTGACAGCATTTTCAGGGGAAGCGAAGGCAGTGATCATTATAACGGGAATGTTACCGTTGAGTTCCTTAATTTTTTCAAGCAGGGTAAGTCCCCCGACGCCAGGCATTTTTACGTCAGAGATCACAAGTTCAAAAGTATGCTCTTTGAGTTTGTCAATAGCAGTTGATGCATCAGGTGCAGTTTCTGCGTTGTATCCTTCCTTTTCAAGCAGAATTTTAAGAAACTCACGCATGCTCAGCTCATCATCAACTATCAGAATGTCCGGCATTCTTCTACTCCTTTTCAGAAAGTACTTGGGGTGCACAAATATTTTTCTTTGGGATGCTTCTAATCTAAAATGAATTAATCGACTGGATGGTGATATAAGTTTATCAGCCATGGCAATGTTTGCAAATGTCTTTATTTTTATTTGTTTACGATTTTGTCTGGCTTATAAAGCATTGAAACAGATTCTGCATCTCAGGGTCAATAATCTTTACCTAAAAGATATCAAGCAGCTTGATAATATGTGCAAAAAGGTATAATTAGTTCTCTACTGGAACTCTTGCTTTTTCCAGATGGAAACTAGTTAGTAGTGTCTTTATAAAGCGACACATCCTGGCGGCATGATACTATGTTTTTTTGTCGCCATATTTATTGCGGCTTTCGGTGTAACTTGTTGTCTTTTAATAAAAGTATTGAGGATTACTTGCAATGAAGCTGAATATTCTATCGACCATCAGGGTCTCATGCTGCATGATAATGGCGGTTTTTTGTGTGGCTTCAGTCTCCTTTGGGGCAGTAAACTGGGAAATCATTAAGACATGGGAGGTTGAGGAATCACCTATAGATATAGCACATTCTAAAGACGGTAAGTGGATATTCCTGTTAACTGAACCGGGGAATGTCCTTATTTATACTTCCGATGGCAAGGTGGAAGGCAAAATTCCGGTTGATTCATCAGCAACGGAAATGGATATATCCCGTAAAGGTGACGTTCTCTATCTGATCAGCAGGGACAAGAAAAATGTGCAGGCGATCAGTATCGAATTTATAAAAAATATCAATATTACAGGCTCTCCTTTTCTTGGAGATGCTCAAGGTGAGGTGACTATCGTAGTATTCAGTGATTTCCAGTGTTCTGGTTGCGGAAAAACCGCCTCAGTGCTTGACCAGATATTGGAGGAGTACCCTCAGGGTCTTAAGATTGTTTATAAGAATTTTCCTCTTGATTTCCATCAATTTGCCAAGCCTGCAGCGTATGGTTCACTGGCAGCCGCTGAGCAGGGAAAATTCTGGGAGTTCCATGACTTACTGTTCAAATACTCTTCTGTGTTGAATAACAACACTATCGATCGTGTCGCAACTGAAACAGGATTGGATTTTGAACGATTTAAAAAAGATATGGCGAGCACTGCTGTTCGTCTCAAGGTAGAGCAGGATGTCGATGATGGCAAGAAAGCAGGAGTCTCGAGCACGCCAACAATCTTCATAAATGGGCGTCGACTTAAAGATAGATCTATGGAAGTGATTCAGAAACACATAAAGGACGAGCTTGAAAAATAAGATAACTGCACAACCGGCACAAATTGATCTGACTTTAGATGACAACGATCTGGCCAGATTGCTTTACGGAGATTTAAACAGAAATTTGAATGCCGTTGAAAGAGCAGCCGAAGTAACTATCGGAACACGTGGCAATACTATTACCGTAAGTGGTGTCCGCCATGCTGTGGAGGCTGCTGTTTCTTTACTTGAACAACTCTACGATCTTATAAAGGAGGGATATCCCGTTTACCCTCCGGACGTGGAATATGGACTTCGGATTCTTGAACGTTCTCCCAAGGCCAGCCTGAAAAATATTTTTCTTGATAAGGTTTATATTACTTCCAATCAGAGGGTGGTTTCTCCCAAAAGTATTAATCAGAAGCTCTATATTGAAAAAATCAGACACCATGATATTGTTTTTGGCATTGGCCCAGCCGGTACGGGAAAAACGTATCTTGCCGTCGCTATGGCCATTGCTGCTTATGCGAGCAGTCAAGTTAAGTATATTATATTGACCCGGCCTGCAGTGGAAGCTGGAGAGAAGCTCGGTTTTTTACCTGGTGACATGGCCCAGAAAGTAGATCCATATCTGCGCCCGCTATACGATGCCTTAAATGACATGCTTGGCAGGGAAAAAGTTATGGAACTCATTGAGCGGGGGACTGTCGAAATCGCTCCCCTGGCCTTCATGCGCGGTCGAACTCTGCACAGCGCCTTTGTGATCCTGGATGAAGCACAGAATACAACCCATGAACAAATGAAAATGTTTCTTACCCGGTTGGGGGTTAATTCCCGGGCTGTAATTACCGGCGACATCACTCAGGTGGATCTTCCGGACAATAAACACTCAGGCCTGGTGGAGGCTGGACGTATTTTGAAAAATATCAAAGGGATAGAATTCTGTCATTTTTCCGATGTCGATGTAGTTCGCCATTTTCTTGTTCAGCAGATTATCAAGGCATACGAGAAAGCCGGTAAAAAAAAGGCTGGAGCCGGAAGCAGGAAAAAGAAATAAATTTATACCATTTTGCATTCAAAGAGGTAACAAGACGACAAGGAGGAGGCCCCGGAGACGTATTTATAATACGTCGAGGACGCCGACGACACAGTCAACAAAGCTAGAATTTGAATGCGACTTGGTATTAATACCAGAGCGAAGGCGCAACGAACGTTAAATGGCAATATTAATATCATGTGAACCTGGCGAAATTGCCAATCGAAATACTATTTCGTATCTAAAGAACATTGCTTCCCGGCTTCTTACGTTCTGCGATCGACAAGAGGATGAACTCAGTATAGTTTTAGTTTCCGATCCGTATATAGCTGAATTGAATAAAAAGTATCGCCAGAAGGAGGGGCCTACGAATGTCTTGGCTTTTTCCCTTACCGAAGGAGAGGACATTGCAATGGCCGCCAATCTTCTCGGTGATATCGTTATTTCTATCGATACTGCCAGACATGAAGCCAGGCAGTCAAACATAACTCTGCACCAGCGGCTGCGAGCTCTGCTTATTCACGGCTTGCTGCATCTTTTAGGATTTGATCATGAACAATCGGTTGAAAAGGAAAAGGAAATGTCATTGATGGAGAAGGAACTCGTACATAAAATGAAAAACATGAGGAGAATGGACATGGTTAAACTGGCCATAAATGTCGATCATGTTGCAACCATCAGAGAGGCGCGTGGTATTGATGAACCAGATCCGATTCTTGCAGCCGGTATTTGTGAACTTGCCGGCGCGCATGGCATTGTTGTTCATCTCAGGGAGGATAGACGCCATATTCAGGATAGGGATGTTGAGCTATTGAGACAGACAGTAAAAACTAAGCTTAACCTCGAAATGGGCGCTTCCGAGGAAATAATTAAAATTGCCTTAAAGCTTAAACCGGAAATGGTTACTTTGGTTCCGGAAAAGAGAAAAGAGCTGACCACAGAAGGTGGATTGAATGTCGCCGGCCAGAAGAAAAAAATTAAGAGCGTGATTACTAGAATGACGACAGTGGGAATTCCTGTCAGTCTTTTTATTGATCCAAGCACAAAACAGATTAATGCTTCCAGAGATGTCGGAGCAACATTCGTAGAAATTCATACAGGTCGCTATGCTGACGCAATAGATGAAGAAGAGCAGGATCGAGAGTTTGCCCTGATAACCTCGGCATCGGAGCATGCCTTTGAGACCGGATTGCGTGTGAATGCGGGGCATGGCCTAAATTACTTGAATACTTCAAGGGTCGCAGCACTGGAAACCATTGAGGAGTTGAGTATCGGCCATGCAATTATATCGAGGGCTGTTTTTGTTGGGTTGGACCAGGCTGTCCGTGAAATGCTGGCCTTGATGTACTGATAAGTGTTGTTATTATCAGTTATAGAGAGGTTATTCGGTTTGCAGTTTACGGTTGACGGTAAGCTAAGAATAATTGCCTTTCTGAGTAAAGTTCAAAAGATAATGTGCCTCTTAAGCACACTCAACTTAATGGTGACTTTCCGGAAGTGAATTGCATGAGGCCCGGACAGCGGAACAAGCAGGCCCGAAGGGGACATGAGAGGAAGTAATACGCCAACCGACCCCGCCTGGATGCGGGATTCCGTCGGCTTGAGCTGTTGGCCGAATAAGCCGTTTCCTTTGAGCTGCAGGAAAATTTTCATAGGGCAATTAGGGACCCGCAAGCTGAAAATAGTTTAAATCGAATATCATATATTTCTGTTAACCAAAAGAGCTGATTTAATATACCAATCTATTAGGGGAGAACTCTTCCATGCCGGAATCCAGTTATCGCTTTAAATATGATGAATTTGGCAACACCAAGGAAATTTTGGTTTATGCCAGGGGCACGGCTGTTCAGGGACATAACTTTACCAACAAAGGAACTTCTTTTACTGAGGAAGAGAGGCAGAATCTGGAATTGAACGGTCTGGTGCCTCCAGCAATCCGGTCCATGCAGAGCCAGGTAGAGAACGGGCTGGATGTGTTCAAGCGCAAACAAAGTGATATTGAGAAGTTTATTTATATCCGATCCATGTTTGACCGTAATGTTACTTTGGCACACGCTTTGATTGCCAAAGATATTGAGGAGTTTATGCCGATCATTTATACCCCTACCGTTGGCAAGGCATGTCAGTTATATTCTTCCATGTTTCGGAAGGCAAATGGATTGCATTTTTATCCAGGGAATATTGATCAGGCTGAAGAGATCCTCTACCGTTATGGTCATAGAGATATCCGGGTTGCTGTTGTTACTGATAATCAAGGGATTCTCGGGATTGGTGACCAGGGTGCCGGCGGTATTGCAATTTGTCTTGGTAAGTTAATGCTCTATACACAGGGGGCTGGAATTGCACCATGGCATTGCCTGCCAATATCCCTTGATGTCGGTACAGACAATGAAGAGTTGCTGGCGGATAATAACTATCTTGGCTGGCGCCATAACCGGCTCAAAGGTGAAGAATACATTAAATTTGTACAACGTTTTGCCAAGGCATTCAGAACAGTGTACCCAAATGCTTTATGCCAGTGGGAGGATTTTTCCAAACAGAATGCCTTTGCGATTCGTGATACTCACCTTCATGAGCTGATATCATTTAATGATGATATCCAAGGAACCGGTGCCGTGACTTTGGCAGGAATACTTGCTGCCATGAAAATAAAGGACGAAAAGATCACCGAACAGATTTATCTGGTCCATGGTGCCGGTGCCGGAGGTGTAGGAATCGCTGAGCAGATTGAAGTTGCCATGGTCGAAGAGGGCCTTACATTGAAAGAAGCTCGTTCCCGGATTTTTACGGTGGACAGCCGTGGCCTTGTAACTTCGGATAGGCAATTGGAACCTTATAAGGAAAAGTTCGCCCAAGATCCTGCAGAGCTGGACTGGTTCAACAGTCGAGAAGACGATACTCTGGAAAAAGTAATAAAAAAAGGAAAAGTGACTGTTTTGATCGGTACGTCCGGACAGGCTGGTTGTTTTACCAGGGAAATCATTGAGGCTATGATAGGTAACACCGATCGTCCGTTAATTTTTCCTCTTTCCAATCCTACTACAAGCTCTGAAGCCCAACCTGTTGATATATATAACATCAGCAAAGGGCAAGCTCTGGTAGCTACCGGAAGTCCTTTTGATCCTGTGGAGGATGATGGTAAAAGGATTCGGATTGGTCAAGGGAACAATGTTTTTATCTTTCCGGGTGTAGGGCTTGGCGTCTTGGCTGCCGGCGCGCGTCAGGTTCTTCCTGAATTCTTTACAGCGGCAGCCAGAGCAGTGGCAGACCAGGTAGCAGTCGCTGATCTGCGTGATGGCACTTTATTCCCCAAGATTTCAGACCTCAGTGAAGTGTGCAAGAAAGTTGCAATTTCGGTTGGGATCTCAGCAATTGAAAAGGGTGCAAGTGGTATATCTATCTATTCTTCTTTTCAACATAATAATGACCCTGATCGGTTGGCTGAATTAGTGGACAAGATGCGATGGAAACCTGAATATCTGCCGATGATTCCAATGTGAGATAGTATGGAGTCGGTTAATTATTTGAGGTGACTTTGCGAAATATGAGAATAACTGTTCGAATTTACAGGACTTTTTTCAAGGTTTGCAGTTTGCGGTTTACGGTTGCCAGAACGATATGAACAGCAAAACTTGGTATTCTTAACCAGCTGGAGCCAAATTAATTATTTAAGTCTTAACCGTCAACCGAAAACAGTAAACCGTAAACTTTAGACTTGTCGAGTTAATTGTTTTCAGGCAATTGAACCACCATGACAGGAATTTCAGCCCGTCGCACCACCCTGCGCACCGTATCTCCCAGCATCGAGTCCTTCAGAGTACTGTGGCCGTAACGTCCGAGTACAATGAGATCATGATTTCCCTCTTTGGCCTCATCGAGAATCACCTGAACCGGGTTACCTATTTTTACTTCAACCTTATAGGTAACATACGGCTCAGTGCCTCCAGCCTGAGTCTCTTCACAGAATTGTCCTACACATTCACGGATAGCCGCGTCGTCTCTTTTTCTGTTGATTAATATATCACGAACTTCCTGGAGATTTCGTTGTTTGATTTCTTCCCAGAGCTCTTCGCTGATATATCCGGCAAGGCTCCTGTCTAATTCAGGATCTTCATTTATTACGTGCAAGGCGGTAAGTTCGGCTCCATATTGATTGGCAAGGCTAGCTGCGTAGCTGAACGCATATCGGCCGGATTCAGATAAGTCGGTAGTATATAATATTTTTTTAATTTCAACCCTGGGAACTTTCATTGTTCGACCTCAATGTTAAATGAATATCGTCAGTAAGGGATATTTCATTAATTTGCAGGGGATTTGCGAAAAAGACCTGCAAGAGCTTTAAACCAGATACCGCTCAGGAACCATGAGTAGGCATAGGTACCGATTATAATTAAAACAAAGGCCTTGACTATATCAAAGGGAGTACCATTCAGAGAAAATCCTGGAACATAGCCGAAGAGAAATGGACCAAGGTAGAGGAATTTTGCAAATTTAAATGCAGAAAAAGCAGTTTTCCACATGTTGGCTTTGGCAATAGTTGCGCCGGCAAAGGCGGCAATGCAGACCGGTGGAGTGATATTGGAATCTTGAGACAGCCAGTAAACGATCATGTGGGCGGCAATCTCGTTGACCCCTAAATGAGTCAAGGCAGGAACCGCCACCACGGCGGTAATAAGATAAGCGGCGGTGACCGGTACTCCCATTCCCAGAACCAGGGAAGCCAGGGCAATCAGCAGAATCGTTAACACCAGAGAGCCGCCAGCCAGTTCAATAACGATATCGGCAAAAGTGAGCACCAGACCGCTGAAGGTGAGAACACCGATGATAATACCAATAACTCCAACAGTAGCGCCTATTTTCAAGCTGCTTTCCGTACCCTTTCTGGAAGCTTCAACGAAGCCCTTCAGGTCTATTCTCGTATCTTTCCTGAACCAGCTTATGACAATACAGGTAACTATACCAAGAATAGCTGAATAGCCGGGCGAATAGCCGGTCAGCATAAAGATGGTGATAACGATCAGCGGCAGTGTATAGAACCATTCCTTTTTAAGAATTTCCCAGGCGCTGTATTCAGATTTTTCGCCGATCACACTTGTTTTTTTTGCTTCATAGTGCACCATCACAAAAACGCTGAAAAAATACATTATGGCAGGAAAAATGGCTACCAGCATTATTCTGGAATAAGGAACCCCGGTAAGTTCCGCCATGATGAATCCTCCGGCACCCATAATCGGAGGCATGAACATGCCGCCGATTGAGGCTGCCGGTTCGATGCCTCCTGCTATATGCGGTTTGAAACCGGCTTTTTTCATCATGGGTATAGTAAAAGCGCCGGTGGAAACGGTATTGGCAATTGCGCTGCCGGAAATGGAACCAAACAGGCCACTGGCGATAACCGAAACCTTTCCTGGACCGCCGATTTTATGACCAACTGCTGCCAGAGGAAAATCAATAAAGAATTTCTGTGCTCCGCAACGCTCAAGGAAAGCTCCGAATAGCACGAATAATAAAACGTAGGTGGCGAGAACGTTTGCCATAATTCCGAACACACCATCACTCTTATAGAAAATGGATGTGCAGAGTAATGGAAAAGTATCTCCGGCATGGGAAATAATGTCTGGAAACAGATCGCCGTAAACGCCGTAAATCAGCATCAGTGCGCCTATGATAACAAATACGCTTCCGACCACCCGCCTGGCAAGCTCAACGCCCAGAAGCACACCAACCATAGCGACGGCCATGTCAAGCTGGGTTTCTGCGCCGGTACGGTAGTTGATAACTTCAAAATTAACAATCCAATAGCCGATTGAGCCGATGGAGAGTAAAATAAGGATATAATCAACCACCCGCATTATTTTGGATTTGGATTTATAAAACAGAAAGACAAGAATATAGGTGATGATCACATAAATTCCACGATGATACTGGGTGGCTGCCGGCTGAAAAACAGCAGAGTAGGAGTAAAAAAGAACAAGAATGACAGCAAAGGAGTCAAAAATGATTTTTTCTATTTTATGAAGTTTGTCATACACAGTATCACCTGTCTGGCTGATTATTAACCGGAATTAAATGATCTCGGAATGAACTGTAAATCGAATAACTTTATCCTCATATGCACATGGCTGATTTGTCTTTGGAAGTTCTCTTAGATTATCGGTTTTTATCATATGAAAAAGGGCGGCATGTTTTGCATGCCGCCCCTCGTTCGATCCTTATTTTAAAAGGCCCTTTTCTTTCCAGAATTTGATTGCACCAGGATGTATAGGAGTAACAATTCCGTTGACACCGGTAGCGACGCTCATCTCTTTAAAAGTCTTTTTCTGGCTGAGCATGTGAGCAAGACCTTCATCGGTATAAATTGCTTCCAGCAGTTTATACACAATATCATCATCCACATCAGCGTTAGCTACCCAAAGAGCAGAATCTTGGAATGATGGGGATTCATAATCAACACCCTTATAAGTGCCTGCGGGCACACTCAATTTTGCAAAGTATGGATATTTTTCATAAAAGCCGCTTGCCTGGGCATCGGCATCAAGATTAAGAAGAGCAATATCATTGGTCTGAGCGGCCATGATTACTGCTCCGCTTGGGAAGGCAGTGAATAACCAGAAAGCATCGAGTTGGTTGTTGCCAAACGCTGCAGCAGCATCATTATATCCCATGGCATTTCGTTCAACTTTGTCCCAGACTCCCATGTGGGTGAAAAAGAGTTCGCAGTTGGCAAAGGCGCCGGAACCGGCATTACCTACCCCGACTTTTTTGCCAGCCAGATCCTTAACGCTTTTTATGCCAGCATCTGACCGGACTACCAGCTGAGCAGGAGCTCCGTAAAGATATGCAACTGCAAGAACACTTTCATATTTTTTAGTATCATTTTTCATTTGACCGTTTCTTCCAAGGTAAACATGGCCGGAATATACGACACCAAAATCAGATTTACCGGAATTGACCTTTCTTAAATTTTCAACAGAGCCGGCAGATGATTGTGCCTTGACGGTGAATGTTTCCATTTCTTTTACTGGTTTATAAACTTGGATGGCGTTGGCAACCACCTGAAATGTTCCTCCAGCAGGTCCACCTCCGAAAACAACTCTTTTTTTCCTAGCAAAGGAATCAGATGAAAAAATCATCAGAACAGTTAAAAAAGCGCAGACCCCGATGGTTAGCGAATAAAATTTATGCTTCATGATGTGCTCCTTTTTGTCTTTTAACAAATTCATTTTCCGATAAAAACAAAACAGGCTTCACCTGATTGCTGTTGTAAAGATTCCACCTGGATTTCGTTTAAATCAGAGCTTCGACTCAACCTATCTTTTAAAACATAATACTTTGTTTTTAGATGGAAAGTGGAGAATCTCTGATAATTGTATCAGAAAATTTCTTACAACGGAATTGCAGTGTATTGCAACGATTGAAAAAGATTGCTTTTAAATTTATTCAGTTACTGGATAAGATTAAATTTTTACACTTCAACCAGGCCATTTTGAATCGCAAATCTG
>CAMYJP010000106.1 GCA_947258675.1 uncultured Desulfobulbaceae bacterium
TATATTGGAAATAGATACGCAATTTGCCTCTGCAGCCAATAATTTAGCCTGGATCTTAGCTGAAGAGGATAATGCTGATTTAACCGAGGCTTTTCGTCTTGCAATGCTGGCACAAAAACAGATGCCTGATGAGCCTAATATCAGCGATACACTGGGTTGGATTCATTATAAAAGAGGATCATACGGTCTTGCCGCAACCCAGTTTACTCATGCGGTTAATATATTGCCCAATGTTCCAACATTCAGGTACCATTTAGCTCTCGCATTATATAAAAAAGGAGAAAAGAAGCAAGCACTGGAAGAATTGGAAAAAATTGTTGCTTCTGATCTTGATTTTCCCGAACGATCAGAAGCTACGGAACTATTAAACAAGTGGAAATAACATATTTTTTTTAACAAAAGATTCTTGATTTTTGGGGTTTATCCTATTTTATGAGCGGAAATTTATCCTTACATTTACAACCTGAAACATTTTATTTTTTGTTTCATGAACTTCACTTCTATATTCAACACCCTTTGTATAAAATTCCTTGATTCGGTTGAAACCAGAAATCGTTTGCGATGGATGGGAGGAATCCCTCCGGATCCATAATTAAAACTGATGGTTGTAGTGTAGAACTAAATCGCTATTTGCCAGATAAGAACATATAATCATGTCCAAGACTTTTGTAATTGGTGATATACACGGTTGTTATAGGACCTTGTGGGAACTATTGAATGCAATTACCCCGGACCCTGATAATGATGCTTTAATTTTTCTAGGTGATTATATCAATCGGGGACCTGATTCCAGACGAGTTGTTTCTGAATTGATCAGCCTCAAAAAAAGATTTAAGCATTTTATCGCACTAATGGGTAATCATGAACAGATATGGCTCAATTTCCTCGAAGGGAGTGAAAAGGATTTTTTCCTCAGGATGGGAGGAAAGCAGACATTACAAAGTTATCAACTAGAACCGTTACCTGCTGGTCCTGTTAGAGAGTTTATTCCGCAGGATCATTTTGATTTTTTTGATAATCTTCTAACCTCCTGGGAAGATGAGAGCTATATCTATGTTCATGCAGGTATGCAACCGGAGGTTCCGTTGGCTTATCAATCAACTGACTGGCTCCTTTGGGCAAGAGAAAAGTTTATACAGTCAAATTATGACTTTGGTAAGACCGTAATTTATGGGCACACGCCTTTTAAAACACCCAGAGTCGAAATGAACAAAATCGGGATTGACACCGGCGCGGTCTATGGAGGAAAACTTACCTGTTTGATTTTACCAAGTATGGAATTTGCCAGTACAGCGGGAGAGCAATTTTAATTATTCTGTGCTTGAAGTTCTTTGTCCTGGTTACAGAAAACTATTTAGTCTTCGTCCGGAAACGGCCTTTTTAAGCAATTTCTTCGTCAGCCTCCGCCCAACTCCTTGTAATCCTTGAACTTGCTCAAAAATTCTCGTTTTCGAATTAAAAACAACTTAGTGTAGCCATCCGTAAAAAACAGACTTTCCGAATGAACACTATTTAGTCTTCGTCCGGAAACGCCCCTTTTAAGCAAAATTTGTGTCAGTCATCGCCATTGTTTGAGCGGCGCAACTGAGTATTCTTCAGCATAATTTTTTGGTTTCATGAAATTTTCGCAAAATGATCAACAAACGAATCGAATAGGAGGTTGACAGATGGTTTTAAATTTTATCAATTTATTCCAGCATCTACAAAGTCAGAGATTTTCCGGATGGGAACTATTTAAGAGCTACAAAAAAAATATAAAAATGAGGTGAATATGAAATTAAGAATCTTTTCTATAATTTTAGCTTCTGCTTTTATGGTAGTTTTATTAATAGGATGTTCTGAACAGGAAAAAACTAAAGGTCGCGATACGGTTTCTATCTATGCTCAAAAATGCGGTATTTGCCATGGACAACTAGGGCAGGGCGGTTCAGCACCTAGCCATATTAATTGCAGTCTCTGTGACTCTTATGAAAAACTCTTTGATAAAATAAACAGAGAAATGCCTTACAGAGATCCTGGAACATGTGTTGATGAATGTGCTCAACAAATGGCTCAATATATTTTTGATGAATTGAATAATAATAAACCAGCCGAGTAACATTACTATTTCATCGTAATTATTTTATTGAGCTAATAAAAACAGGTCTTAAATGTGAGTTTTCCTAATGGACTGTTATCAGGTTGCCTAGTATGAAATCTACAATTCAGGATAACGTGGCGTAACCTTAAAACGTTTTGCTGTTCGCTGATATTTTTCTTCAGGGTATCCCAAGGCAATGGCCGCATGTATATCTTCTTTTTGGGGAATGGAAAGTAGTTGTTTTATTTTTGGGGCACGTTTTATAGCTTCCACGGCAAAACCAATAAGACATGAACCAAGCCCTATGGCATGAGAGGCAAGCAATATATTCTGGGCTGCCAGCATACTATCTTCGATGGGAGTACTTGCGTCTGATCCTGAACCAATGAGAATCAAGGCAGAAGCACCGTGAAACAAACGATCTATTCCATTTTGCTCCCATTCATTTAGGCTTTTTCTGGTGGTTTGATAATATTTTTCATAATATCTGTCTAATGTATTATTTCCTATAAGTCTGGTAAAGAATCGTAAATACCATTTTTCCGCCAATCTATTCAGCCTTTTGAAATACAGGGCTATGTGTTCACCGAGAATGAGGATTTCTTTTCTTTCCGCCAAAATTGTGAATGTCCAGCATTGACTGTTTGTCCCTGATGGCGCTGTAGCTCCGATTTTGATAAGATCTTCCAATATTTTTTTATTCACCGGTTTCTCAGAATAGTTCCGGCATGATCGTCGGGACCGCATCAGACGTACAAGATTCGCGGTGTCAAATTTACCATATGGCAGCCATTGATCGTTCGACAGAATAGTTGAAAATGTCATATCCTGATCAAGTGCGTCAACTTTAATCGCTCCCTTTGGACATACTGCTTCACAATGTCCGCATGACATTGAATGCGTTCCTGAGACTACGGCTTTTTTGTTCTGCATTGAAAGAGTTTGTGCAGGGCACACAGCTACGCAGAGTCCACAGCCATTACAAAGATTGTGGTTGATACTCGTGGTAATTTGTTCTCTCATGTTCTTATAAAATATAAGTAAATAACTATTATTCGGAAGGAAGTGAATCAAATTTTTCAGATGCCAACTATAATAGATTCAGTAAAATTTATGAGTTTAATTTTTCTTTTTTCTACTCTTTCAAATCCAGTTCTTGCCGTGGATGAAAGAAGCCTTGCTAATGGTTTTCATGACGATATTTTTTTGTTCTATAAGCAAGAGATGCAAAAAGGTAAGTTCATCGGCATGGGAGATATTGCCATTAGCTATGCTAAATATGAAGTCTCAGATGACAACGGTGCAATTATTATATCCAGTGGTCGTGCGGAATTTTTGACCAAATATGCTGAATTGATTTTTGATCTGCGTAATTCAGGTTATTCTATTTATATAATGGATCACAGAGGTCAGGGAGAATCTGGCAGAATACTTGATGATCCACGAAAAGGACATGTAGAATTATTTAATAATTATATTCATGATTTTAGTATTTTTATTGATTCTGTCGTTCAAGCAAAATCGCATCCGAAAAATTTTATAATTGCCCACTCTATGGGTGGCACAATTGCGATCTTATATGCAGGTATGAATCCTGGAAACGTTCATGGTATTATTCTTTCGTCACCTATGCTTATGATAAATTCAGGAATAGTTCCTGAAAGCTTTCTTTTCAATTTAGCGCGAATTTTAAACACGTTTGGCCTCGACGAAGCTTATGTACCAGGAGGGGCGGGATATGATATGTATGCTTCTTTTGCCGGTAATAGTCTTACTCATAGTCTAATAAGGTTTGATATCACAAGACAATTGCTCGCTAAGGATTCTATCCACACCCTCGGCAGTCCGACCAATCGTTGGTTGTCGGAATCCATTAATGCATGTCGGCAGGCGAGAGCAGTCGCATCTTTTATAAAGATACCAATTCTTCTATTGCAGGCCGGAAATGATTCTTTTGTGAAAAATAACGCCCAAGATGTTTTCTGCCAACAAAGCCATTATTGTACAAAGGTTGCATTTGATGGGGCTAGGCATGAAATACTGATGGAAAATGATGAAATTCGGAATAAAGCTATTTCTTCCATACAATTGTTTTTGGCTTTACAAAAAGATAAAAAAAATTGATGATTAGTTTTGAAAGGGTACACATAAGAATTTTTCATAAAAATATTTCCTACATAAATACATAATCCAAACTGAGATGCTGGTGATAAAAAACTCTTGGTTTGTCAGTATATTAATATTTCAATACAATCTCTTAATCCATTAAATGATAAATAAAATGCAAACCTATTGATTTTTTTTATATTTGCCGATTAATCAGAAGAGAAATTTCGTTTTTAATTGTAATTTCAATTTGATAGTACCTTTTTTGTAAAAAGGGTGTACTTCTTTGATGGGGTGGCGTTACTATCCTTTTGGTTTCCAAGCATTAATTGCGTGCTGAAATAGTAAGAAATATCCATCTGATGCAAGAAGGTTAGACTATACAGGTCGAGGAATTCAAATTCATGGGTATTCAATCATTTTTTAAATATTTTTCCAAGCTGCCAAGTTGGAAAGGTGCTCCACCTCAGGTTTATGACGTTCCATACGGATTAAATAATTTAAGTCCAGGGGTAGATAATATCCGTATTGATGTGCATCTTAGTCCTTATTTTCGTAAAGCAATTGGCAAGATTGTCTGGTCTTTTTTGGTAAAATACGCAAAAGCAGAAAATTATGTGGAAAAAGATTCAATTTCCCATTGGTCCAAAGGGAGAGATGAGTTCAAAGGGCTTTGCAGTGAAGTGTTAAACGATGCATTGGAAAAAGCCAAGCTGGAGAGATATGATCCACAAATTGATTACCTGGCTCAAACAGCTATTGTTAAGATCTTATTAGTGGAGATTCGAATACAATTTGAATCATTCATTGAAAGTTTCAATAATGCCATTTGGGAAAAAGAGATCTCAAGCAAGCAGGATTTAAAAGAAATTTCAGCTTTAAAAGAAAAAACCGGTAGCATAAGACAAAATCGTAAATCGATAATTTACCAAACAAGTAAAGAGCTCTTTGGGTATTTTCATGAGATTCAGATCGTTGAATTTGGCAGGATTCGAAGCAAATATTTCGGAGATAATGCCTTGTTGCCGGATGAATTTTTTGTAAATCCCATTCTTTATAAAGGCAGCCGGCTTGAGGATTCCACGGATGATTTTATCATGATGGAAGAATATGTCCTGATGGGGCGTCGTTTGGATGATGTTAACACATATAGTTCCATCCTTGGGCTACTAATAAGCTTGCTGAACAAGATTGAAGTTACTACAGAATCTAAAGATCAATTGGTTGTTGATAGGTCTGATTGGTCAAAAAACAACATTTTAGATGATATAGGGGCAGAAGAGGTTCGTGACAGAATCAGGGATAGTTGGTTAAAGAGTACTGGAACTATTGATACTCTTTTCGACTATTTTGCTACAGATACACAGTACAGTGATGAGCAACGTAATCAAAACAACCAAGAAATTTTGCAGGATTTGAAAAAGAAGCGTGAAGAACAACAGAAATTTTTGAATTTCAGTTATAGAAAATTTCAAGAAAAAGGACTGGTAGAGCTGATAACCGCAACATCAGTTATGAAATCCATATATCAACAATATTGCCCACCTTTGGTTCCTCAACAGGTTCTACAGTATTTAGTTGCTCCCAAAAGCAGAAATGACATTGAGGCTCATCTCAACCGGATTAAAAGGTTCTATGGTAAACCTTTATCCATTGATGCTTTGAACAAAGCAATAAAAGAATTAGGTGAGGTCACTTCAGATAAGAAAAAATTATATCTTGTTGAGTTTATGAAAGGGTTTACTCGGTATCATAGGGATCTTAGCAATTTTTCTCTTTTAAGAGATGCCATGAACAGGATTAATTTAATTTCCGATGAAAAGACAATTAACCTGTCGCGGGCCAATAATACGCTTTTTGAATTTCTTCTGCCAATGGAACGGCTTCTGGCACCTGATGAAAAACCTGTTGCCAGTCATGTAATTATTAAGGCAGATTTACGCGGATCAACTGATATTATTCATCATTTACTTGAGAACCGGTTGAACCCGGCTTCATATTTCAGTTTGAATTTTTTTGATCCAATTTCTGATATAGTTTCAGAATATGGTGCATCAAAAGTGTTTATAGAAGGTGATGCAATTATTCTGGCGATATTAGAGAGGCAGGTAACCCGTAGTAAAAGTTTCAGTGTTGCCAGAGCATGCGGGCTGGCTTTGAACATGCTGATTATTATCCAAAGGTACAATACAAAGAATGCTGAAAATAATTTGCCTAGGCTTGAAATGGGAATGGGGATAGACTTTGAACCTGCTGCACCAACATATTTATTTGATGAAGAAAACAAGATAATGATTTCACCGGCCATCATTTCTGCGGATCGTTTGTCATGCTCAATGAAACCGTTGAGAAAATTGCTGATCAACACGAAAAAACCATTTAACACCTATTGTTATCAGGGAGTTGCTGAAAAGATAACGGGCAGTTTGGCTGATGACATGTTATTGCGCTATAATATAAATGGTATTGCTTTAAGTGCTGTGGGTTTTAAAAAACTGACTGAAGAAATTGAATTACAGAAAATAGATCATGATTTTCCTGAATTTTACGAAGAAGGCGGTTGTCTTTATACTGGAAAATTTCCTACAGTCGCGGGGAAAGACCATCACCTTATTATCAGGGAAGCCGCAATTCCTGAAGTAAATACTTTAGATTTTACTAATGTTGGCTTTACAGAACATAAATATTATGAGGTTTGTAGTCATCCTAAGCTCTATGAGTTTATAAAAAAGAAGCATTTATAATATAAAATCTAATTTTCTGTGTCATAACTGATATCTAT
>CAMYJP010000107.1 GCA_947258675.1 uncultured Desulfobulbaceae bacterium
CCCGGAACCCTATGCAGAACCATCTTCTTATACATCATGTCCTATTTGCGGAAGGTTGACTATGCGTCGAAACGGAGGATGTAATAATTGCATGAGCTGTGGCTATTCCACCTGTTGAAAAAAGCACGTTATATCAGCATCTTTTGTTTGTCTGTAAATTATAATTGCCAGCAATAAACGAAGGCAGATGGACTCTCGGATGTTTATGTGAAGAGTGAAAATAAATACTAATTCAATCATAATGGGAAAAAGAGAAAGTTTTGAACAGGCAATGCTCTTGAATAATATTGATATCCCATTACAGATCCGATTTCATTTTTTCTATGGTTTTTGAGGAATAGTATTATGAATATTTTTGCACTGCAATATCCTGTTATCACTCTAGATGGGCAGGAACTGATGAAAGCAGGTGACTCATATTCCCTAGATGCGGTCGAGGATGTTATTTCCTCGTTGAGCCCTTCAGAGTTCGGAACTTTTTCGCTGTTGGAATACGAGACCGTAAACAAAGACCTGAAACATTTCTTGGCAATACCACCGTATCAGACGATTTTTTCAGATATGGAAATGTTGGCGGAAATTTTTAATGTCATGAAAAATGTAAAGGTTGCAGTGCCTGTTTTACAAGTCCTGGAATATTTTAAAAAACACGATTATCATACTTACAGGCACATGCTTGTTATATATGCATTAACGATTCTACTTTCAAAGACGTTGGCACCGGAAGAAAATATACAATTTCTGGAAGCGTCAGCCGGTCCTACTCATGACCTGGGAAAAATTAATGTTCCTTTAGAAATTCTAAAAAAACGTCAACCTCTTACTCAGCTGGAAAGAAAAATACTGGAGCATCATACACTGGCAGGGTATATCCTGCTCAGTTATTATTTTTCCAACAGCAGGAGTGTTGCCGCCAAGGTGGCTAGGGATCATCACGAACGTCTGAATGGTTCCGGGTATCCACATGGTATCCGGCAGAAAGATCTGCTAGTGGAAATTGTTACTGCGGTAGATATTTATGATGCTCTCATTTCCCCAAGGCCTTATCGGCCGGTTTCATATGATAATCGAACTGCTTTGGAAGAGCTTACAGGCATGGCAGAGAAAGGGGAAATAAGCTGGGATATTCTGCAAACTTTAGTGTCTTTTAATCGTAAGACAAAGCCTCATTATACAGAATTTAAAGTGTCAGAGGAAAAAAGGGGCGTTCCTCCCAAGGATAACAGTTATGGAAAAACTGCTCCTAATGAAGATGAGTCCGCTGTGGAAGAATGATCAATTTACTCTGCTATGATAAGTAAAGGACAGCTTCTTGTTTTTTACGTCTACCTGCGCTTCTCCACCCTTAGATAAACTCCCGAAAAGAATTTCCTCAGTCAGCTGATCACCAATTTCTTTCATGATAACCCGGCGCAGAGGCCTGGCCCCGAAATCTGGATCAAATCCTTTTGAAGCCAACCAGGATCGGGCTTGGTCCGTGAGGTTGATGGTCACTTTTTTCTCAGAAAGCTGCGTCACAAGCTCAGATATCATTTTATCTACTATCAGCTTGATGGTTTCAATTTCCAATGATTTGAAAGAAATTATAGCATCTAGTCGATTTCTGAATTCAGGAGAAAAAAGATTGTTGACAGCTTTCTGATCGCGTCCTTTTTTATCTGTCATGAAGCCGATGGGTTGCTGTGTCAATTCCCTAGCGCCGACATTAGTAGTCATAATCAGTATTACATTCCTGAAATCTGCCCGCCGTCCGGAGTTATCTGTAAGGGTAGAGTGATCCATGACCTGTAGAAGGATACTGAACACGTCAGGATGGGCTTTTTCGATTTCATCAAGGAGAAGGACGCTATAAGGATGTTTTCGAATTGCATCGGTGAGCTGGCCGCCCTGGTCAAAGCCTACATATCCTGGCGGAGCTCCTATAAGACGGGCAACGGCATGCTTTTCCATATACTCACTCATGTCAAAGCGCTCGAAGTGGTTTCCCAAAGCTTCTGCCAATTGCCTGGCAACCTCGGTTTTGCCAACCCCGGTTGGGCCGGCAAATAGAAAGGAACCGGTTGGCGATTGTGGGTGACTAAGCCCTGCACGGGCTCGTTTAACGGCAGTAGAAAGCGCATCTAGAGCGTGATCCTGGCCAAAGATATTTGCCCTGAGGGTCTCATCCAGTGTTTTTAGTTTTTCTATATCATTTCCAGAACTGCTTTTAGCTGGTATTCTGGCAATACGAGAGACGATGGATTCAACATCATGTACCGTTACGGTCTTTCTCTTTTTGCCAGCCGCACGCAATCTGCCCATTCGAAAAGCTGCCCCAACTTCATCCATTACGTCTATAGCCTTGTCTGGAAGATAACGGTCATTAATATATCTTGCGGCAAGATCAGCTGCCGCCTGCAATGCAGGTTTCGAATATTTAATACCATGGAATTCTTCATAACGGGATTTTAGGCCGTTGAGGATTGTTGCGGTGTCAGCCACTGTTGGTTCTTCAATATCAATTTTTTGAAAACGACGGGAAAGAGCCCGGTCTTTTTCAAAATGATTTTTGTGCTCTTCATATGTGGTTGAACCTATACAGCGAAGAGTGCCAGCCTGCAATACAGGCTTCAGCAGATTAGATGCATCCATGCTTCCGCTGCTGGTAGCGCCGGCACCAACAATCGTATGTATTTCATCGATAAAGAGAATAGCATTTTTTTTCTTTTCAACTGCAGATATTACAGACTTCAGTCTTTGTTCAAAGTCCCCGCGATATTTGGTTCCAGCCAGAAGAGCGCCCATATCCAAAAGATGTATATCAACATCTTTCAGCAGATTCGGCACCAGATCAGTCTCCCCTTGGCGTGTTTCATAAATATGTAAGGCCAAACCTTCTGCAATAGCAGTCTTCCCTACTCCAGGCTCTCCAACCAGCAGGGGATTGTTTTTTCTCCTACGGCAGAGTACCTGCATGACTTGCTCTAATTCCCGTTCACGGCCGATGAGAGGATCGATTAATCCCTCTTGAGCTCTATCGATAAAGTTGACGGTAAATTTTTCCAGGGCGGTATCTGAAGAGTCCTTTTGCCGTTGCGAGTCTCGGTTTCCAGGCTGCAGATCAAACAAAGCCTCAGAAGTTGTCTTTGGCATCCCATGGGAGACATAATCTACCACAGTTATGCGGTCAAGGCCCTCGGAGCTCAGAAAATATACGGCATGGGAATCAGGTTCGGAGAAAATGGAGACCAGGACATCACTTGAATCAACTTCCTTTTTTCCGCAGCTTTGAACGTGACCAATGGCTCTTTGCAGAACCCTGTTGAAGCCGACAGTTTGAGACGGTTCATTAGGAACTTTGGACTTTACCTGGGGTAATTCGGCGGAAAAAAAATCATCCAAGCGTTTCTTAATATTTTGAGTGCTTCCTCCACAATGTGAAATGATGTTGGATGTTAGCTCATCATGAAGTAGTCCGTATAGAATATGTTCTACAGTCACATATTCATGATTATAATTTTTTGCTTCTCGTATGGCCATTACTAAGGCCATTTCAAGCTGACGGGAGAACATAACTGGTTAAAACTCCTACAGTTTATTAGAGAGATGTGGTTTATTACATTAAAGGTTTGTAGAACCTTGTCTATATTTTTTCCATACTACATTTTAAAGGATATTCATTCTTCCGAGCAAGATCAAGGACAACAGCTACTTTAGTTTCAGCGATTTCTCTAGGGTAAATTCCTGCAATTCCTATACCGTCATGATGAACATTCAGCATGATCCTGGTGGCTTCGGCAGTACTTTTATGAAAGACTTTTTCCAAAATCAATACCACGAACTCCATGGTTGTATAATCGTCGTTATGCAGAAGCACCTTGTAGAGGGGCGGTTCTGAAATTTCTTTTTTCTCTTTCGTTATTGTCCAGCCGTCAAGCGATCTGTCCGGTATACTCATTACGAAAATTCCTATGCTGCTAAACAAGGAGCAAATTAAAAAACAGGTTTTCAAGGATGAGCCGGTCAGGTATTCCAGATCCTTTAAATCGGTATTCCGCCTTCAGCACTTCCTGAAGCCCTCTCTGTATTAAGGGGCTATTAAATTTTTCTGTCTGTTTGAACAGCATATATAACCCATATGGATGCCCTTTCCAAAGGACAGCCCAATCTTCTCTGCCGGATTTAAGTTTTGGCAAATACGATTTTTGAAAAGCTGGAAAAGACATCCTGCTGTCATACGTCGGAACTGTTAATTTCTTTAATGTAACTATAAGAAGCATTTTTTTAAAATGATTACGCAAAGTGGCGAGAATAGCAAGGCCATGGATTCCTTGCCCCATCAATCGAGTCAGCGTTAAGAAAATTCCTTCCAGATATTTTTTTGTAAATGCCTCCGTTAATTCATACAAAGCTTCTTCACGAGTACGGCCGATTATCTCATCTACATCCTTTTTGGTGATTTGTTGGCTGTCACCGACAAATAGAGCCAACTTCTCAGTTTCTTTTACTGCAGCAACCGGCTGAAAACCCAACCGCTCAAGGAGTACAACCATTGCCTCGGGATCCAGTTTTTTACCGAAATCGTCAAGCGTTCTTTTTATCAGATTTTGAAGTATGGTTTTCTTATCTTTACGAACTGCAGAGCTCCCCCCTTTTCCTACTGAAAGGTCAAAAACAACACCTTGCTCCTGAACATATTTATATATTTTGCTTCGTTTATCAACCACCTCGGTAATAAGGATTATAATGTTATCCGGAGGCAGGCCATGCGTATAGGCTTCCATAAAAAGATCAGCTGAAGTGCTGCTTTTCGAAGAAACTGGCACCATGGGACCGGCCTGCATCAAATGACTTGCTAACTCTTTTATCCATCCAATATTGCCTTGTGGTTTGGCAAAACCGAATAGTTCCTTAAATTGAAAAGCTGAAAGTGAAACAATTTCTTCTCCATTTTCTACGGAGGGTTGCATACCGGCTAATTCAAAAAGCTGTCTTATAAAGCGACCTGCCTTTTCAAAATCCGCTGCTATATAGGCTTTATCGGCCTTTTCCCAAATTGTTTTAGCAACATCCTTTGATGAAAAAAGTTTGGTGTCCATCACTCGATGTATCTGTAACCCTGGAACAAGGCTGAAATTTCTTAAAAGATTAACAGTCCGTGTAAAATCTTCATAATCACCGTCTATTTCACGAAGGTGAAGAGCTCTCTGTCCTTCATTATAGCTTTCAGAGGGCAGTAAGCGATCGATCAATTGCTCGCTGACATTACGACACAAAAACCGTTCTCCATGAATGAGATAGAGCTGGCAAAATTTTCCTTGTGTGGTGGACCCGAGAAGTCCTGGAATATCATTGCTTTTTACAATAGGCATGGTGCAAGACCGGATTGAAGATTTACCCTGGTAAGGCCTTCAAAAACAAAAGCACTTCTGTTCACAATTTTAATGGACAGCTATGATAATAAAGACGGGGTGGATACTATTATAAATTGTTCCCGGTTAGGGGTAAACCTTTCTTTAGGCAAAAAAGATATAAAACGCTTCCGCCAATTTCTGATAGATTTCAATGTTTCCGGCAAAAGACTCATTTCTTTAAGCCGTTCCAACACCTTGGATGTAAACTGCATTCCTAATGGTAATCTGTTCTGGTATGTGATTAATTTTAGTATAGGCTCAATACAGCTTCTATAGTTCCTGTTCGGATTTCATATCCTTATGAGGAGTAGGTATCTGTTGCAGAGTGGTTCTTTTGATAGCTATTTTACCAACTCACTGATATTTACAAGCTGAACCCTATTGTCTATTTGTTCCTGATTTTCAAGTAAAGTCTCGTAGGTGGCTGGATGTGGGTGGGCAAGCCCGATTGCCCAACCATATTTTTCCGCCATAGAAATGAGAGTTTCGAGCTGTTTGGTTATTTTATCCTTATCCGGCTCGTTGTCGAGGAATACATGCCTTCGAACTGTTCTGATGCCCATGGCTTTGGCAAGATCATAGGCAATGCTTTTGGGAGTAGTAATGCTGTCTAAAAAAAATAAATCATTATTTTGGATAATTTCAAGCAATGTTGCCATTGCCCACCGATCTTCAGTGAATCGTGAACCCATATGATTGTTGACACCCACAGCCATTGGGACAATAGCTAGATCTTCAGAAAAAATTTGTTCCAATTCTGCCTTATTCATTGAAAGTAGCATACCGCCAGGGCCAAGATTCCAGGTTGGATCGGTAGGTTCTAATGGCAAATGGAGAAGCACGTCGCGGCCGAGATCATGCGCCTTTTGAGCCTGTTTCTCAGAGTGAGGGCCAAAGGGTAGGAATGAAAATGTCAGATTTGCTTCCATGTCTAACAATTTATCACCCACTTCTTTTCGATAGCCCATATCATCAATAACAATGGCAATTTTAGGGAATTGATTCTCATGCAGTGATTCTGGCATTGGGTCGGTCTTCACTATATCCGATACTGAGTCACCTTTCTCAGTTGTGGTGATTTCCTGTTTCTCTGTCGGCGCGATAGGAATATCCGTAGGAGTATAAAGGGGGCCGGGAGGCTCTACTGGTCTGAGGAAGACAAAATAACCTGTGGCAATCAGACTTATAAATACAATAAGTGTAAGTGCGGCAGGGATTAGCAGCTTGCCTTTTCCTTTTATTTGGGGTCCAGAAGACTTTTTGACCCTGCGTGACGTTTTTTTTGTATTTTGATTGCTTCTTGAAGATTTTCGAATTTTAGGCATGGAAAAACCTGATTGATAAATATAGGTTACAATGGGAGTATTCGTCGCATAAAAGAATTATCCACTGATAGTTCATTTTTCTCTGGTAAGCACATACAATGCAAGACCCTTCAAAATCAATTTAATCTCAAATATATCGTCAGAATCGAATGTCTCAAGCCCGGCAACAGCGGATTCTATAAGTTGGGTTGCTTTATCCTTTACATGCTGAAAGGCATCATAGCTG
>CAMYJP010000108.1 GCA_947258675.1 uncultured Desulfobulbaceae bacterium
CTCCTCAAACCTCCAAAAATTACTAATATAATGCTCTTCTGGCACATATTTTACCGGATTATAAATTATAAAATTAATACATTTCTATTATTAGGAATTTAGTCACGATACTTTTGAAAGTGAAGGTGCAATAAAAAAAATAATTCCCAATGCACGCATGCCTTATTTTTCCTGAGTTGTGTCAATCGGGAGGCTTTTTTTTCCAGGTGGTTACACGAAGTTGTTTTCGGATGGAAACTAAGTTTCTGTGACAATCTTGGCTTTGCTGTAAATCCACATTTTTCCTTTTATACCTGGACTTAAAAGTTTTTTTGAATTTAATAATCCAAGCCTATTTATGTTTGTTAAGGAAAAATCTTGTCTTTTTGCTAATACACTGAGGCTTAAAAAGGAAAAAAGGAGCAGTTCAAGTTTTCATAGTACCATTTCAAAAATCTAGAATTGACAATAAGAGCGTTCATTGTCATTAATAAATAAAATATAGGATAGCATAGCCTAAGTCGCTATATGAATTTTTAAAAAAATTAACAAAGGAGGATTTATGAAAGCACAATCAATGTTATTTGTGGCAGGGATGTTTGTAATGGTATTGTTTTTAGGATTGAATGTTGGAGCAGAAGAAAATAAAGACAAGGGGTATGGTGAAGGTTTTCTGTATACCTGTGACTGTGGTGAGACTTGTGCCTGTAACGATGTCAGCACCAAACCCGGCAAATGTTCCTGCGGCAACCCATTGAAGCCCGGGAATATATTGAAACTGGATGGCAATGAAGCGATCCTATGCGATTGTGGTGGAGGCTGTAAATGCGCCCTGGATAAAAATGATCCGACGAAATGCAGTTGTGGCAAAACCGTTAAACAGGTGAGTGTGGGGGGACTTTATACCTGTAACTGCGGTTCCGAATGCACCTGTAATACGGTCTCTGACAAACCAGGGAATTGCGCCTGTGGTGCGCCTTTAAAGAAAAGAGAGTAATCGATATAATCGATGGATATTAAAACATTGTATGAAACAACTTTAGGGGAGCAGGCAACTGCTCCCCTTTTTTACTAGTCGAGTCGAGAGAATTTATTCTTTTCAATGTCATCTTGATCAGGAAAAAATATACTCCTTACATTTGATAGAACGCAGGTAGGAGTTTGAATCATCTATTTTTGGCAACGTAAGTTGACTCAGTATACATTCCTAACAAATTCTTTGCTCATTTATTCCTTGACATTAAATTTTATATCTCCTTATATGAGGTATAGCATTTTACATATGAGCTTACCTCTGCAAGGACTGACCTCCGATGAAAGAGGGTATCTAAAACTCTAAGGTTACGGCCTTCATAGGGAAGTTCCTCCTCGGTGCCTTTGCGTTTTCTTTAAAATCTCTCAAATCTTCGATGAAAAGAGGAGGTACCAAGTAAATATTTCAGCAGGAGATGCTAATTATTAAATTATTTCCTTTAGTTTTAAGAATGGCACCAGATGAAAACTGAAAAATACAAAGGATTTATAATATCTGAATCCCCTGGGCGGATGTTTAAAGCCACTAAAATAGTATCATCCGCCCATTTCAAACGCCCTCTCAATGCCTGCACAGTAGAATCTTTAAAAACCATTATAGATTATGAACTGAGGAAAATGAAACCAATTAGAAGAAATAAACCAACTAACAATCAAGGTTAAAGGTGGAAAATTCCTGATGTCATGAGGTCAATTGGTTATCGTGATGCTTCTATAAGGCTTTAGATTGATGCATATAGGTGCTTAAGATTAAATAAGTATCTGTAGTCAGGTAAAGATACGCATCATACACCGGATAGAAAATCGTCAGGTAGCAGAATTATAGGTTTAGGCAAGCAATGTGAATCTCTCCTGACAAATCAGGTGATGTCTTTTACTGCAAGCTTTTCTTTTTATGTATATATAGTTACAAAAAAGTAACGCAACATCGCTTACTGTCCTGTTAACATATTGAAATAATATAATATGTTCAAAAACGATTCTGCCGATGCAAAAAATAAACGAATTGTTACATAAACGTAACGTATTTAAACTCGGCTTTATCGCAAGTCACAGAAGAATCATTCTCCATATTTTAAATTTTTAAATATAATCAGCATATTACAGGCATTGTAGCTGTGTGGTACACGAATTGCAAATATATTATCAAAGACAATGGATTTCTTAATAAAAATATAAAATTAGGGCCATTCTTTTCACTATGGATAACATATACGACTTAACATTACTGGACAAGATTCGACACCAGTTGAATCCGATGCACATTTACTGCAGGATTACATGTCTTGGAATTTCATCCAAGATTGCATGGGTAATCTGTAAAATCTATGAGGCAGGTTTTTATAAACCAACTTTAGGCAGATGAAGGTTGGCCGCCGTACCCTATCGGGCGTGCTTAAAGTCCATGTTGCTTCTATGAAGGTTGAATGGCAACAGTCAGCGGGTTGTTTAAGGTAACCAGTATAAAGGGAATTAGAATCTCTACAGATTGAAACAATTTATTGTGGCAAGTCATTCTGACATCCTACCCTCTTGGGGTATTTAACCCTACCAACCTGATAAATCACCCTAAAGCCCCCATTTTGTCCATAAGCCTAGTCCTCATTTCAAGCTCGGCACTGAAAAGCAATTAGTTGAAATAACATTAAAAATTAAAAAACAGTTTAAAATATTGAATATTTGCTCATTTTTTGCATATGTTGGTGGAATATTTTGCATGTATTGGTGGAATATATAAATTTCAGGACACTAATTCTTATTTAATGAGCTGCTCTAGTTACTTTGTGAAAATTGAATTAAAAGTACGTCCATTGAATTCTATTAGGTTAAGGTATGACAGGTAAATTGAAATTTTATTGACAACAGGGTAAGAGGGTTTAGCTGGGGAATTCGGTTGATTTAAGACATTAAAGTCGGATTGCTATGACCCTCTAATTACCTCATATTTAGATTTTCCGAGCTGGATTTATTAAGGGGAAGGGGGGAGAAAATGAGAAAAAGAAGGGTTCTGGTTTTTGATGATGAACCGATAGTTTTGAATATGCTAAATGTTATGTTTACTGAAATGGGCTATGAAGTACTTTCTTATAGAACACCTAAAGTGTGCCCAATATATGAAGATAATACTAAATGCTGCGTATATAATGATCCATGTGCCGATATAGTTATTACAGATTATGATATGCCAGGAATGAACGGTCTACAGCTTATTGAAGAACAATGTCAGAGGAGTTGTAAAATAGATATAAAAAATAAAGCAATAATTTCTGGATTCCCAGGAGTTGGCAGGATAGACAGGATGAAGAAATTAGGCTGTACTTTTATGCCAAAACCATTTGAGATTTCTGAGTTCTTAAAATGGATCGACGAATGTGAGAAAATTATAAATTTATCAAAACCATTAGCAAATTTATAATAAGTTTACCGATTTATTTTCATAAATACTTCCCAGTTCTCACTTCACCTCTCGGAATAGCCTAACATTCATAGGCTGCTATTTCTCCTTTTATAAATTTAACATTATGTAGGCTTTTATCTTCCTGCTATCAACATGAAAATTATTGATTTTTCGTTAGTTTCCATCCGGAAACACCCTTTTTAGCAAATTCTGCGTCAATCTTCGTAATTGTTTGTGCGACGAACTCTAGCAAGACTCCTCCCAATTATTTGATTTCTTATACTTTACTAAAAAATGTTTGTTTCTGGATTGGAAACAAATAGTCCCAACATCCGGAATAAAAACAGTTTCGAATGGGAATTAGTAAAAAAAATTAAATATATCGGTTGTGAGAGCGGCATGGTAGAATGGTGGGAGTGACATGCTGACTTATCTCCTCATTTTTATTATTTTTTTAGCTGCGGGTTTTACCCAGGGACTAACCGGTTTCGGATTCGGGCTTCTGGCCATTCCTTTACTTGTAACATTTATGGACATTAAAACGGCAATCCCATTATGCAGCCTTCAGGGGCTACTCATTACAGGATATCTTTCGCTGCGGTTAAAAAAGCATATTGACCAGCGAAAGATCTTTCCCCTTTTAGCAGGCTGCCTGCCAGGCATTGCTGTAGGGGTAAGCTTTCTAAAAAAGGCTCCGCATAATCTTCTTGGCACGATGCTGGGCTTGATGCTGATTACATATTCTTTATATCGTCTCTATGTAACCCACAGACCACGAACAATACACAGGTATTGGGCCTATGTCGCCGGTTTCGGAACCGGTGCCATTGGTGGGGCATTCAGTGCAGGTGGTCCGCCGACGATCATCTACACAACCCTCAGAGGTTGGACTAAAGATGAGATTAAGGCTACTTTGTCAGGTTTTTTTCTGACTGGTGGTATTTTTATTGTCCTGGCCCATGCTATTAATGGGTTGACCACTGCTGTTGTCCTGCATTATTTCTTAGTTTCTGCTCCAGCAGTAGTTCTTGGAGTAGTGGTCGGGTCAACACTGTATGATCGAATCGATACCGAGAGATATCTGAGACTTCTGTTTTATGTTCTGCTGGCAATGGGTATATTGATGTTAGTTAATACCAGTTAAACATATGAATCAGTTTTTAGATTAAACCAATAGCTGATCTATCAATAGATCTCATCTTAATGGTGCCTTAAAAAAATGATTTACGGTTTACGGAAATCCATTAGATGTACAGGTGGGAGACTGCTAGTTTTTTATATTTTAGGGTGTGATAATCCACTGTTCTTAGGCTAAGGCTGATCTTCAGTGCAAAAGACAACTAATTATATGAATGATTCTGTGCACACATCAAATAATTTAAATAAGGTTTTTTATTATCATCAAAAATCCAAGCATCATCTGCAGAGATACGCAGACGGGCCGGGATATCTTGACTGGGCTAATCAGCCTGACCCTTTCCGTCGATATGAGGGCGCCCGCCTTCTGAAATTGGGAAAAAAATCTAAAATTGATGGACCATTATATGATGAGATATTCCAACTGAGAAAGATAACACCGGCACCTCTTGATATAGATTCCATATCGCAGCTCTTTTACGACAGTATGGCGATATCTGCATGGAAGAGTATAGGTACTGATAAATGGCCCTTAAGAGTCAATCCTTCCAGCGGTAACCTGCATCCCACGGAAAGTTATCTTCTCTCTGGTCCTGTTGAAGGGTTAAACGACAAACCTATGGTCTGCCATTATGGACCAAAGGAGCATGGATTAGAAGTACGGGCCGAATTAGAACTGCAATTATGGAAAGAACTTTGTGAGCAATATCCGGAAGGCACATTATTTATCGGGATTACATCCATACTTTGGCGAGAGGCCTGGAAATACGGGTATCGTGCCTACAGATATTGCCAGCTCGATGTTGGGCACGCCATATCTGCTTTCAGTATTGCTGCTGCCGGACTGGGGTGGCAGGCAATAATTCTTGATGATCTTGGTACAGATGATCTGGCTTTTTTGACCGGCACTTTTCTTCATAATAAAGCAGAGCCAGAGGAGCCGGATCTGCTCATGGCCTTATGTCCAGGTAGAGAAGATTTTCAATCAAAGAATCTGCCGGCCGGTGCAATTAATAATTTTAAAACGCTGCATTGGCAGGGAGTACCGAACCAACTCAGCAAATCTCAAATTGACTGGGGAATGGATGTGGTTGCAGAAGTCGTTCGTAAACCATGTAATCCTGTCCAGTATGAAGGATTCCAGAAAATTGAACTGTCAGAACCAATGGAAAGCCGGCAAATTTATCTCCGCAAGATCATACACCAGCGCCGTAGCGCTATGCAGATGAATGGAATAACAGAAATTACCCGGGACACATTCTATAGCATCCTACAAAAAACTATCCCTTCGGAAGGAGCAGTCCCTTTTACTGCGCTTCCCTGGAGGCCCCATATACATTTAGCTCTATTTGTTCATCGAGTGATTGGATTGGATTCTGGGTTATATCTTTTGGTGCGTGATCCTTCACAAAAAAAAGTTTTGCAAGATGCACTTTCTTTAGCTGATTCATGGCAGCGTCCTGCTGAATGCCCTGCGCAACTGGATCTGTATACCCTTGCAATGGGAGATACACGAGAATCAGCACGACAGGTTGCCTGTCATCAGGAAATCGCGGGTGAAAGCTGTTTCAGTGTGGGTATGCTCGCAGAATTTGAAGAATCCCTGCATAAATACGGGTCCTGGTTTTATCAGCGCCTTTTTTGGGAGGCAGGAGTTATCGGCCAGGTTTTGTATCTTGAAGCGGAAGCTGCAGGAGTTCGCGGAACTGGTATTGGGTGCTATTTTGACGACTTAATGCATGAAATAATCGGGATTACTGATCGTAGATATCAGGATTTTTATCATTTTACGGTCGGAGGTCCGATTGAGGATGCACGCTTAACAACTTTACCTCCCTATCATGATGATTAGCCCGAGCAATTCATGAACATTTCAAAAAAATTTTATATATTGTTGAGTTTATGGAGTCATTTGTGGAAATACCAGGCATATTAGTTACCGTAGAGTGTATTTTGATACTAGGTTCCGTTCTTTTCAGAAATGTTCATGAATTTTTCGAGAAAGTTGAGACAAAAAATGAAAAATTTAATCAAACCGGAGAATGAAGCAGAAGCCAGGGCTCTGAAATCACTTTTAAAGGAACATGATATTGATGCAGAAATCGTATCCTTTCATGACACAGCATATGACGGGCTGTTTCAGGCCCAATACGGCTGGGGTGTAATTCGTGTAGCTGAAAAGGATTTTCAAAAGGCTGAAGTGCTAGTTAAGGAATGGCTGGATTCTGCACCACTAACTGTCCCATGGGAGAAGGACGAAAAGGATAAATAAAAAAGCCCCCCCAAGGATGGGGAGGCTTAAGCAAAATATGTACTTCAGGGCTTAGGACTGGCGAACATTTTCAGCTGCAGGACCTTT
>CAMYJP010000109.1 GCA_947258675.1 uncultured Desulfobulbaceae bacterium
TTTCTTTGGAATTTTATATTTTCTGACGATTTTACCTGGCGCATTCAACTGAGAACTTTGTCGGGAGTCTGTGCTTCGCAGATAAATGCTTCAATAATTTGGTCAATCGTGCTGGATTTTAGTATTACCTACCAGGACAAGAGCCTTTAATTGTCTTTTGTCTTCTGCAATCAAAGATTCTCCGTCTCCTTTGAGTAGCGTCTGAACTGAATAATATATTGTGATGTAATTGTATCCCTTATCCAAGGGAGTGCAGCAAGGGTTGAAATTTTGTCCGGAGGTTTAATTAATGACGAATGATTCTTCTTCGATAATGATTCAAGCAAATGAGCTCAGTAAATTTTATGGGGAGTTTGTGGCGATCAAAGATATTTCTTTCTCGATTCCGGAAGGGCAGATTGTTGCTTTTCTGGGGCCAAACGGTGCAGGGAAATCAACTACTTTGAAGATTTTAAGTGGTTATCTCGCTCCAAGTGGAGGGACAGCAGCAATTGCCGGCCTCAATGTAAGTGATCAGCGGCAGGAGGCGGTTAAGAAACTTGGCTATCTCCCTGAAAATGGACCGCTCTATGGAGACATGACCCCAAGAGCCCTTTTGCAGTTCTTTGGCGAAGTTCGAGGCCTACAGAAAGAAAATCTGGAGGATCAGATCATAAATGTAATAGAAAAATGCGGTCTTCATCAGATAATGGAGAAACCCATAGGTAAACTCTCCAGGGGCTACAAACAGCGGGTAGGGCTGGCCCAGGCCCTTTTGCATGATCCTGATGTCCTGATTATGGACGAACCTACGGCTGGCCTGGATCCTAATCAGATACGGGATTTCAGAAAAAATATACGGGAGCTGGCAAGAAAGAAGACCATCCTGCTTTCCACTCATATTCTGCAGGAAGTTGAGGCAGTAGCAGACAGAGTGATTCTCATAAATAATGGTATTCTCGTGTTTGACGGCATTCCTGAAGATCTCAAGGAGAATGGCTCCATGGAAGGGCCATTTTATCGTCTAACCAACTATGGCAAACCGACTTCAGCTGTATCTGCGGGGGAGGTATAACATGAATTTACAATTTTTCACTATTAGGGCCATAATAAAAAGAGACCTTGGCCGGTATTTCAGTAACCCTACCGGGTACGTGTTCATTACCCTGTTTATTTTTCTGAGCGCGGTTGCAGCGTTCTGGCCCAAGCGTTTTTTCCTTAACAACCTTGCTAACTTGGACCTTCTGAATGATCTGTTTCCTTTTCTGTTATTATTTTTTGTCCCAACACTTACCATGGGAGTCTGGGCAAATGAAAAAAAAGAGGGGACAGATGAGTTGCTGCTTACATTACCGGCTACCGATATGGAGGTGGTTCTTGGTAAGTATCTGGCAACTGTTGGCATTTACAGCGCTTCACTGCTGCTTTCCTTAAGCCATGTTCTGGTGCTGCTTTTTCTAGGCAGTCCTGATTTTGGCCTTCTGTTCGGAAATTATGTTGGATACTGGTTAATGGGTTCAGCCCTCATTGCCGTAGGAATGTTTGCTTCGCTTCTTACGGCAAATATCACCATAGCCTTTATCCTGGGGGCTTTGTTCTGTTCATTGATTATTTATATAGGCATACCGGTTGCTATTTTTTCTGAGAATTTAGGCGATCTGTTGAATGGGCTCGGGGCGGTGAGGTATTTTGATGACTATGCCCGTGGGATTATGAGTTTCTCTGGTTTGCTCTATTTTGTTTCCCTCACAGCAGTGATGCTTTATCTGAATACGGTGATGATCGGCAGACGTCATTGGCCGCCCGCTGCAGACGGTTATAAAATGTGGATTCATCATTTTGTGCGTGCGGTTGCATTAATTGTTGCCGTGATCAGCATCAATACTTTATGGAACCGTATGCCATTGCGTGTTGATGCAACAGCGGAGCAGTTGCATTCCCTTTCAGCGGAGACTTCCAACTTGCTGGGCGAACTGGATCCTGACCGGCCGGTGTTTATTCAGGCCTATATCAGTGAGGATGTACCGCAGCAATACGTGCAAACGCGTGAAAATCTCGTTGGTTTTCTCAAAGAAATAGATGCAATAGCCGGCAGTAAAGTCCAGATTTCCATTAACGAGACCGAGCCCTATACCCAGGAAGCAAGAGAGGCTAGAGAAAAGTTTGGCATTATACCGCAGGAGATTCCTGATATCAGTGGTGCCGGGACAGGGTTGGCACAGGTATTTATGGGTGTAGCCCTTACCTGCGGTGCAGATGAAGAGGTTATAAAATTTTTTGATCGAGGATTGCCGGTTGAGTATGAGTTGACCAGGAGTATCAGAGTTGTCGCCAAAACGGAGAGAAAGAAAATCGGCATTCTGACAACCGAAGCAAAAATTTTTGGTGGATTTGATTTCAATACCATGCAGACGAGTCCGTCCTGGCCTGTTGTTGCAGAATTGCAGAAGCAGTATGAGGTTGTGCAAATTTCAGCAGAATCACCAATTGAAGAAGAACTTGATGGATTGCTGGTGGCACTTCCATCTTCTCTGCCCCAGGAAGAAATGGACAATCTTTTGGCTTTTATGGAAAATGGTGTGCCGACATTACTGGTAGTTGATCCGTTACCGATTGTTAACATCGGGCTTTCTCCTTCTGAAAAGGCTGGTGCCAAACAGAATCCGTTCATGCAAAACCAGGCCCAACAGCCAAAGCCCAAGGGCGATATCGGCAAATTATTGAATGCTATCGGAGTCAGTTGGCATAAAGGTAATATTGTCTGGGATGCTTATAACCCCCATCCAGGGTTGGCACAGTTACCGCCGGAAATTGTATTTATAGGTCGGGGCTATGCAAGTACTGAAGCTTTTAATAATGAACACATCGCAAGTTCAAACCTGCAGGAAATAGTGTTTCTGTATCCGGGATCCTTTCAGAAATTACCGGGGGATAGTCACGAATTTACACCGTTGCTGCAGACTAGCCATACTTCAGGGTTAATGCAATATCAGCAGCTTGTGCAGCGTAGCTTTTTCGGAATGCAGTTGGTTACGCAAGGACATCGATATGTGCCTAACAGTCTGGCATATACAATCGCCGCTCATGTTCATGGAGAAAAAACTTCAGAGGATGCCGGCTCACAGGATTCTGCCTCCCTTGGACCTAAAAAGATCAATGCCATTGTCATTGCTGACTTGGATTTTGTCTCGGATCAGTTTTTTGAGATTCGCAAAAGAGGTCTTGAAGGACTTAATTTTGATAATATTTCCTTTTTCTTAAACTGTATGGATGTACTTATTGGCGATGAATCCTTTGTTTCTTTGCGAAAGAGGCGAGTCAAACACAGGACTTTAGAGGCGGTGGAGGCTCGAACCCGTTCCTTTATTGAACAGCGGAGCAAAGAAGAAAGAGAAGCGGAAGCGGAAGCAGAAAAAGCATTAAGTGACGCCCAGCAGCGTTTAAATGAAAAAGTTGCCGAAGTTCAGCAGAGATCCGATCTAGACGCCCAGACTAAACAGATTATGGTCCGTAACCTTCAGGAAGTGGAAAGCAGGCGGTATGAGGTTTTGGAAGCAAGCATAGAAGCTGAAAAGCTTGCGAAGGTCCAGGCGAGCAAGGAGACCATGGAAGAGCAAATCCATGCAATTCAGGGCAGGATTAAAACTTTTGCCATTCTGCTTCCACCAGTACCAGTGTTTCTTATTGGAATATTGATCTTTTTCCGCCGTCGCCAACGTGAAATAGAAGGAGCTGAAGCTGTAAGAAAGCTTAGGAGTTAATAATATGAATGAAATGAAGTCTACTTTAACCTTTTTAGGTATAGCAATCGTTCTGGCATTGATTGCATTTTTGAGTGTTCCAGACCAGAAGGCTCCGGATGCTTTTTTTGATGTAGGTGAAGATTTTTATCCGGAGTTTACAGATCCAAACGAAGCGGTCTCCCTTGAAGTGATTGATTTTGATGAAGACACAGGAGAAGCAATTCCATTCAAAGTGGAATTTACCGGTAAATACTGGCATATTCCATCCCATTACAGCTATCCCGCAGATGGTAAAGATCGTCTGGCCAAAACAGCGGTAGGTGTTATTGGTATTAAAAAAGATGATTTCCGCACTGATAATGTGGCTGAACATGAATCATGCAAAGTTATCGATCCTCTTGATGAATCGGTTGTAGCGCTTAAAGGACGTGGGAAGAGAATTACTCTAAAGGGAAAAAACAATAAAGTGCTGGCAGATTTTATTCTCGGCAGAGAGATCGAGGGTGTTGAAGGGTATCGATTTGTGCGGGTTCCTGGCCAGAAAAGGGTGTATGCAGCCAAAGTGGATATTGATCTGTCAGTGAAATTTACAGATTGGATTGAGAGTGATCTTCTCAAAGTTACTAAAGATGATGTTGAGGAGGTTGTTCTGAAGGATTATTCCATAAATGAGGGAACCAGGGCGGTTATGCAGAGAGATACTCTTTCTTTGACAAAAGCAGGGGAGGATTGGAGTGCGGACAAAATGGCCGCAGACCAAGAGGTCGATATGGTGAAGATGTCTGCCTTTTTAACTGCGCTTGATGAATTGTCCATTGTCGATGTTCGTCGTAAGCCGGAAGGATTGTCAGGAAATCTGAAAAGGGTAGGGGGTGATGTAAAGGTCAGCCAATCGGATGCTCTTTCGTTACAAAGTAAAGGCTATTATTTCAGCAGCAATGGTCAGCTTCTCTCCAATGAAGGTGAACTCAGCAGCAGGACTAAGGACGGAGTAAAGTATATATTACGTTTTGGTGAGGTTGTTACCGGCGGTGATCAGGTAGAAAGTGAGGCAGACAAGCAAGAAGGTGAAAAAACGGGAAGCCCGGCAGAAAACAGATATCTTTTCATTACCACGGAATTTGTTCCAACTCTTTTTCCTGAGCCAGAGCAAGCAGCTAACCTTGATTTTCAGAACAAGGATGAAAAAGAGTGGTCGCAGAGTGATCATGAAAATAAAAGGCTACATGATATCCATGAAGAATGGCGGCAACAGGTTGAAAAGGGCCTCAAATTATCGAATGACTTAAATGGGCGTTTTGCCAATTGGTATTATGTGATCTCTTCGGCAAGTTTCGATGCTCTGCATCTCACCCGTGCGGATCTGATTAAGGAGAAAGAGAAACCACCAGAGGATGCTGCAATTGTTCAACCATGATGGATTCATAAAAAGTCATCAGCCATGTTTGATTTTCATTATAAGCACTAAAGCAGACAGGCTGAAGCTGATCAGATTGGCTATTATCAAGGGCAGATCACCGATTAATAATCCATAGATAAGCCATAGAAAAAGACCGATTGTCAGGATTGTGTACATCATAACCGAGATGTCTTGGGTCCTTTTCGATTTAATAGTTTTTACTACCTGGGGTACGAATGATAATGTTGTGCAGGTTGCTGCAAGCATACCGATAACGGTAATATAATTTCCGTTCATATATGTTCCAGAGTTTAGGATGGATTAATTTGGCATTCAATTTCCTCAATTCTACCATGCTGCCGATTGTTTGCAAGTGATGGAGCAGAGGAGTTTTATAAGCATTCTGGAAGGTGAGGGGAAGAGGAGAAAAGTTACAGAAGTCTTTTGTCGACGTCTTTTCTATGCCCTATCTTTACAACAAGGATGACAAGCAGATCATCATGAATTTCATAAACAATTCGATAATCACCAACTCGAATTTTATGAAATGTGTTGTTGCCTTTCATCTTGGTTGTAGCCGGATCAGGTAATTTTTCAGCAAGATCATCTATTTTCTTTTTAATTCGGATGAGTTCTTTCTTGGGAAGTTTTTTCATGACCTTCAAAACAGTCGGCCTGAATTCTACAGAATATTTCACAGACTAGAATCCCAATTCTTTCCAAAACTTTTCAGAGGAAATGTTCTTTCCTGGTTCTTCAAGAGCTTTTCTTGCGTCTTCAATATCAATATGGTCTTCTATTAGTTGAAGCAATTTCAATTCTTCCATGGAAATAAGGGCGGCAATTTCCACACCTCTGCGCGTCAGTACAACCGGCTTTTTCCCATATGCAACCCTGTTTACGATTTCAGCAAGTTTTTTTCTGGCCTCGGCTGTAGAAACTGTATTTAACATGATAGAACCTCCTTGATGTACTTTATGTACAAATAGTACACAAAGTGAGACCTGCTGTCAATTAATTGATTAATTTTTGTAAATGGTTTTTTTATATGTCCATTAGAAGAGATAATGATATAACAGCGTATTGATTCCAATAGGATTTAGAAGAAGGTTGCTACGAAATTGGAATTGGTGTAAAAAAATCGTTTAATCTAGCTTTTTTAAATCTCAACCTTGCGCCCGTAGCTCGGCTGAATGGAGCGATGGAGCGTCGGATTTCGAATTTTTGCAAAGAGGTAAATGTTATTCGAGCGGAATGGCAAGGTATTAGTATGCAGAGAGAGCAGGTTAAAACAAGGTTGTATGAGCTGAATGGAGTTTTCGAAAAATTCAATGTTGTTTCGGTCTTTTTATTCGGTTCAGTTTCCAGGAGTGAAGCAACTGAAGCAAGTGATATCGATCTTCTTATTGATTTTGCTCCAAACAGCCGAATTGGACTGTTCGGTATGGCTCGTTTACAGAAAATTATTCAGGATACCTTTGGGTGTAAGGTCGATCTGGTAACTCGGGACGCCCTTCATCCGGCTATGCGGGAAAAAATCTTAAGAGAGGCGATCCATGTCGCCTGAAAGGGAGTGGCGCTTCCGTATAAAGGATATCTTAAATTCCATCCGTTCCATTCAGGAATATACAGCAAATCAAACGTACCAGGATTTTATCGCAGATCGAAAAACGGTGGATGCGGTAATACGTAATTTTATAGTCATTGGTGAAGCAGCAGTTCATATTCCTGATGAAA
>CAMYJP010000110.1:0-9208 GCA_947258675.1 uncultured Desulfobulbaceae bacterium
TCTTCCTCATGATAGCCAACAATCACAGTAGTACCTATTATAATTGTCGGAAATGAGCATCTTGGGTTAAATTTTTTAACATCTTCAAGAATTGCCTGCCTCTCCTCCCCTTCTAGTTTGTCAACTTCAGTAAACTCGTATTCGACAGTGCATTCATCAAGAAGACGTTTAGTAGTCTTACAGTGTGGACAGGTGCTTAATGCATAAAGTTTGACATGATTCTCCTGCATGATCCCTCCAAATTTTATGATTTTTCTGACTTTTTTTCTTTTATAATTGTTTGACAGAATTGAAATCCAATTTCGTACGCCTTTTCGATATATTCTGGTTTTTTTAAAATATCACCCTCAAAATCAACCCCTCTGACCAGTAGAGTATCCCACAGAACAGTGTCTATCGCTTCGAAAAAATAACGTATAGTTAATAAAGCGCCATCAAAGAGCTTTTTTCCCCCACCAGCGCCGGCGGCAATAAACAAACCTTTTCTCTGAGGTCTTTCACTTTTATCCGTCTTGGTTTCAATCCAGTTTTTTTTTACCCAGAACGATTGGCACCGGTCAATCATAAGTTTTGCCTGCCCGCTAATTGCATAAAAAAATATAGGAGAGGCAAGCATAATACCATCAAAGGATTGCAAACGATCATATATCATCTGATAATCATCTTGTATGATGCACCTGCCGTCTTTTTTGCATCCATAAAGTTCAAGACATGGAGAAATGCTTAGATCTCTGAGAACAATCTCCTCTACGAAACATCCTGCAGCCTTTGCTCCTTCAACTGCTTTTTGCAGCAGAATAGTCGTATTGCCATGCCTTCTTGGGCTGCCATAGATTGCAATAATATGCATCAAAACCTCAAGGATGGTATTTGTGTACTATATATCGTTTAAACCTAATCATAACAGAGTATTATATTCTACACCATTTAAAATGTTTCGAGCAGTTACAACTTCAAAGCCTAATATTAAACCGGTTTATCCAGGCGGTACACTGCACCTTTGTCTTAAATAGTGGCCATTCGAAAGTCTGTTATTATGGAGGGAAACTGAATGTCTCTGTTTATTTTTGTATATCATTACCTTGCATTATTTACCTCCAATAAGGTAATAGTGAAAGGAGAAATTGTACCTGCATTCAAGACAAATAATCGCTAATTACAGCACTGCTTTCTTAAGGTTAATATTAAAGACCTATTCCTATAAGGATAAGAATAATACAATGTTTTTTTGATATTTTGCCTTGAAAGCATAAATACATAATCACTTTGGACATACCATGAATATTGAAAACGAAATGAACAGGTTAATTCAATCTGACCACCATGATCCATTTCAAATACTTGGGTTTCATTTTATAAAAACAGGGAAGAAATCAAAAACCAGTGGTGTAATTCGTGTTTTCCAGCCCCATGCAGAGTCTATGGCGGTTTTAATAGATAGCGAAATGATACAGATGAATAAAATACGATCTGAAGGAATTTTTGAACTTATATTCCCTGATTGCATCGAACCTTTCTTCTATCAGCTCAGAGCTGATTATTACAATAAAACCTCCCACATTTATATTGATCCTTATAGGTTCCTTCCTCTGCTCGGCGAAATGGACATACATCTATTCAATAACGGAACTCATTATGAAATGTATAATAAATTCGGTGCGCATCCTGTTGAGGTCGATTCCATTGGTGGAACCGTTTTCAGAGTTTGGGCTCCTTCTGCCAGGCGCGTAAGTGTTGTTGGCAATTTTAATACATGGGACGGCCGAGTACACCAGATGCGTACTTTAGGCGGGTCCGGAATCTGGGAACTATTTATACCTGGAATTGGCCAGGATGAACTGTACAAATTTGAAATAAAAACCCAACAGCATGATATTTTAGAAAAATCTGATCCAATGCAGTTTTTTGGCGAATTGCGCCCAAAATCTGCATCCATTGTCCGGGATATAGATTCCTATGAATGGCATGATCAAGCATGGATGAAAAAAAGAGACACTTCATCCATTTACGACAAGCCCGTGTCAATTTACGAGGTACACCCTGGCTCCTGGCAGCGGGATCCAAGCAATCCGGAACGGTTTCTCACATTCAAGGAGCTTGCCGATTCTCTCATTCCATATGTCCAACAATTGGGTTTCACCCATATAGAACTAATGCCTGTTATGGAACATCCTTTGGATGAATCCTGGGGTTACCAGGTAACATGCTATTACAGCATGACAAGTCGTTATGGAATTCCTGAAGATTTCATGTACTTTGTGGATTGCTGTCACCAAAATGATATTGGTGTACTTCTCGATTGGGTTCCCGCGCATTTTCCTTCTGACAGTCACAGCCTGAGCCATTTTGACGGCACTGCCCTTTATGAGCACGAAGATCCCAGGCAAGGTGCACACCCTGAATGGGGAACACTGATCTTTAATTACGGCAGGAAAGAAGTTAGCAATTTTTTAATAGCCAATGCATTGTTCTGGCTTGAGAAATATCACATTGACGGGTTGCGTGTAGATGCTGTTGCTTCAATGCTTTATCTCGATTATGCGCGCAATGATGGAGAATGGGTGCCGAATTATTATGGAGGTAAAGAAAACCTGGAGGCCATTGAATTCGTGAAACACCTCAACAGCATCCTTTACAACCGTTTTCCCGGAGTCATGATAATCGCTGAGGAATCTACAAGTTTTTTTGGTGTATCGACACCAGCCGATCATGGGGGACTTGGTTTCGGATTCAAATGGAACATGGGTTGGATGAACGACACCCTCAGTTATTTTGCAAAAGATCCACTTTACAGAAAATATCATCACAATTCCCTAACCTTTTCTTTGTACTACGCATTCAGCGAAAATTTCATTCTACCACTATCCCATGATGAAGTTGTGCACGGGAAAAAATCATTGCTATCAAAAATGCCGGGTGATATCTGGCAGCAATTTGCTAATCTGCGGTTATTATTTCTACTTCAATGGACGCATCCTGGGAAAAAACTTCTATTCATGGGTGGCGAATTCGGCCAATGGTCTGAATGGTATTGCAAGAGAAGTCTCGACTGGCATCTACTGGATGAAAATGAAAAACACAAACAGCTCCAAACGTATATAGCTGAACTCAATCAGTGTTATTTGAAGAATTCGCCATTGTGGGAAATAGATTTTAACTTCAAGGGCTTTTCCTGGCTGGATTTTAAGGATATCGATAATTCTATTTTTTCATTCGCCAGATATACAAATGATCAGCGAAATCATCTTGTCTGTCTCCTTAATTTCACTCCACAGAAACATGACGGATATAAACTCGGAGTACCATCTTTTGTACCGTATAAAGAAATATTCAGCTCTGATTATAATCGTTTCGGAGGCAGTGATGTATATAACCCCCACATCTGCCAACCAATACGAGAACCATACGGTGAGGCGCCCTATCATATCGTCGTAAGCGTCCCACCGCTTGGTGGCATCATTTTACAGCCTGAAAATCAGGCAGAATAATTGATATTTGCTAACTAAATTACTATCAAACTCAGCTCGGTTGAAGGGTTTACGGTTTACGGTTGACAAAAATTAAAAAGAATTAGCTATCTGATTAAGATTCATGAGAAAATGAGCTTCCTCTTGAGTATGTATTTATTCTTTATTAACTGTAAACCGGCAACTGTAAACCGTAAACTGTAAACCGGCCACGGCACAACAACATAATAATATTAACAATTCAGGCTGATAGCCCAAGTCAGAAATTTGAAGTATAGTAATAAAGTATGGAGAAAATTTATGGCAGAATATGACAAACTTCAGCCTTCCGGGGAAAAATTAAAACGGGTAATTTTGTGGATTAGCGAAATGGTACAGCAGTTTCCACATAAAAAAAGAAAAGATCTCCTGAAAGAAGCCCAGATCCGTTTTGACCTTACTCCAAGAGAATGTGAATTCTTGGACACAAGATTGAGCAGCGAAGATGCTACCGATTGATTTGAATAGAACGCGTATCCTCGTAGCTCGAAGTCGAAGGCTTATCTGCGGCAAGGAGCTTTAACAGAATAAAAAAGCAGATACAATTTGTATCTGCTTTTTTAATTACAAAATTGGCAACAATTACTTACCAGCTGACAACGTCACTATTCTCACCGTCTCCGCCAGGTTGGTTGTCCAGACCATAGGAATAGATGTCTATCTCACTATTCTGCCCCGGGCTTTCAAAATTATATGGATTCCCCCAGGGATCAAGCGGAACGCCTTTGGCCAGGTACGGCCCAACCCATTTATCATCGCCAGGATTGTTTACTAACGCTTCCAGCCCATCACTGCCGCTTGGATAAACTCCCATGTCTAAACGATAAGCATCCATAGCCGTCAATAGCATTTCTATTTGGGCTTGAGCTGTTTTCTGTTTTGCCATCCCCAGTTTTCCAAACATTTTTGGCCCCACCAGGGATGCAAGTAAGCCAAGTATTACCATTACAATCAACAACTCAATAAGTGAAAAACCACCTTTTTTTCTATACTTCCTGCCAACCCGCATTCGCCGGTCAGCTGAAGCAGCAGATCTCTTTTCTTCTCTCATAAATCCTCCTAAAAAACACCGCAAAACTATTACTTAGTTCATAAACATAGTTTTGCGGTGTTTTATTCTAATATTATCTTATAGTTCTCTAATTCTGTTTACTTCGAACTATATTTTCCTAATTTTATATAGTAATATACCACTTAAAAGTAATTATTAAACGCAACTAATAAAAAAATCATTAAAATTCAGATAAATTCACACCGACTTTTAAGTATAAGTTCTGTTCGAACAAAATAACCCAACCTAACACAACACTATTTGTATAAACCTATATACAATAGTTTAAAAATCAAAAGGTGATCGTACATGCCACATCCTGTTTTTTTTACCAAAAAAGATGCTATTGGCAGCATCTTAGTTCAGAGTGGAAAACTTGAACCCAATCAGCTTGAACGTGCTTTGCTGCATCAAAAGAGTGTACCTAATAGAATTGGCGAGATTCTCATTTCACTTGGTTTTATCAGTGAGGAAGATCTGATGAATGGTCTTGCAGAAGAACTCTCCTTGTCCCAATATACCCCAAATTCCACTGACGAGTTCCTTCCTGTTAAAATTTCTCAGCTATTTCACAGGGAACATCCTTTTGCGCTTATTAAACGCAATAATACCCAGCACCTTTTAGTAATCAGTGACCCGCTTGACAATGACATCCTGTCTGCTGCTGATTTGTTGATACCTACTGCTTTTGATGTTCAACTTACCCTTGAATCATCACTTAAAAAGATCATGGATGACCATTATGGTCTCAGCCTTCATGATGTAACCAGTGAAAGTATAACCGGTGATGAATCTGATATTGACAAATTAAAGGACATGGCATCTGAGGCACCTGTTATTAAATATGTAAATAACCTTATCGATACCGCAGTAAAAAGACGAGCCAGTGATATACATATTGAACCATTTGAACAAGGACTTCTTATTCGCTTCAGAATAGATGGTATTCTATATGACTACGAAATTCCACCCAAAACAATGCAGGCGGCAATTATATCCAGAACCAAACTTCTGGCAAAATTAGATATTGCTGAAAGGCGAATGCCCCAAGATGGCAAGATTTCCATGCGAATTTCAGGAAAGGAAATCGATCTCCGCGTTTCAACTCTCCCAACTGTTTATGGTGAAGGCGTAGTAATTCGTATTCTGGAAAAGGGGAATATTATCCTTGAAATGAGTTCACTCGGTATGAATCCTACCGTTGAAGATCAATTTAAACAGCTTATTACTCTGCCGCATGGTATCATTATGGTCACCGGCCCAACAGGTAGCGGTAAAACCACTACCCTTTACTGCGCTTTAAATTTTATCAATTCCGGCAATAATAAAATTATTACCATTGAAGATCCGGTTGAATACCAGCTTCAGGGAATAAACCAAATACAGGCTCGTCCTGAAATTGGGCTTACCTTCTCAAAAGGGCTCAGATCGATCGTTCGTCAGGATCCCGATATCATAATGATTGGAGAAATACGAGATCTAGATACTGCAGAAATTGCAGTTCAGTCTTCTCTTACAGGTCACCTTGTTTTTAGTACCCTGCATACCAATGACTCAATATCCGCCGTTATTCGTCTTGTTGATATTGGAGTTGAACGTTTTTTGGTCTCCTCTTCCCTGCGTGGTGTGCTTGCGCAAAGGCTGGTAAGGCGTATCTGTCCTCATTGCAAGATTCGAAGAGGCATGCTATCCGAATATTTAGGGCATACACCTAAAAATGGCGATTTTGAACTTTTTAAGGGGGCCGGATGTCAACAATGCGCTGAAACCGGATATATCGGTCGAATCGGCCTATATGAATTTCTAATCGTAGATGAAGAAATCAGTAGAGGTATATCACAAGGGTTAGATTTGATAGATTTAAGGAATATACTTAGTAAGAATGCTTTCCAAAGCATGTTCGATGATGGATTGGGAAAAGTTAAAGAAGGTCTGACTACATTTGCAGAAGTCATGCGAGTTAGCAGGGGTGCTGAAAATGAGCCTTTATAGTTATTCAGCCCTTGATCCCAAAAATGAAATAAAAAACGGGATTATTGATGATATTGACAAAGAAGCGGTTTCGCGACGTTTGATGCTGCAAGGGCTGCGCCCCCTGGAAATACGATCGTACACAAAATCTCAATCGTCTTTCTCCTTTGAAAAATTTCAATCTCGGAAAGTAACCAGATCGGACATTGAATTTTTTACCAAACAGATCGCTCTGTTGCTCAATACCGGACTTTCGCTTGACGGCTCACTTCGCGTTATCAATCAACATTCCCATAAAAGCTCATTTAAAGAATTCACAGGAAATTGAAAGGGCTCTCAAGGAAGGTAAATCCTTTTCTCAGGCACTTGCAGATCACCCGAAATATTTTCCACCTATGTATGTAAACATGGTAAAGGCCGGTGAAGAAGGTGGAATCCTTCCTGCCATGCTTAAAAAAACGTCCGAATACCAGGCGACCTTTCAAGAGCTGAAGCAGTTCATTGTTTCAGCCTCAATTTATCCTGTGATACTCATGGCTATCGGTTTAATTGCAGTAACAATTCTTATCACTACTATCCTTCCACGATTTGAAATTCTTTTTGAAGGAATGGGACGTGACCTGCCATTTAATGTGAAAATTATGATGGATGTCGCAAATATAGTCAGTAATCATCTTATTCTGACTGCGGTTATTATCGTTGTTCCGATATTTTCTCTTACAAGTTATTTGAGCACCAAAGAAGGGAAAATACGCTATGATCAGATAGCCATCAAGACCCCGTTATTGTCCGGTTTTATCAGAGATCTTGAAACAACTAAAATTTTCCGAACACTTGAAGTGCTGGTAAATAACGGTGTACATCTTGTTACAGCATTAAAAATCAGCAGTGGTGTGGCAAGTAATCTTGCATACCAATTGCTGCTGAACAACGCAACTGAGGCTTTGAAAAGTGGTCAGCAAGTTGCGAAACAATTAAAAGCTGAGAGCCTTTTTCCGGATCTTGCCGTTGATTTGCTCGCAATAGGAGAAGAATCAGGACAGGTCGGTCAGGTATGCGGACAAGTGGCTGATCATTATGAAAACGAACTACGGATACGCATCAAACGCATTATTGCCCTGATAGAACCTATCTTCATTCTGATCATTGCCGTTGCTGTCGGATATGTTGTAATTTCAATGCTTTCGGTTATTCTCAGCATTAATGAAATTACAGGATAAGGCTAACAACTTTCCATAACCCATTGGAATAATTTTTTAATGTTTTTTAAATCCAGAGTAACCAGCGGATATAAAAACGGATTTTCGCTCATCGAGTTACTCACCGTATTAATGATTATCGGTATTTTCGCAGCAGTTTCCGCACCGGCAACCAGTCGATTGTTGAACAGCATATCTGCCAGGAAACAAATGCAGCAAATAACCTCCACATTGCGATATGCCCGTCTGATGGCGATAAGTAAGGCAAAAAAAGTCAAGGTTTCATTGGATGACTCTGATGGCATAGCTCTTCAACTTTCAGGCGGTGTTGAAGATAAAAAAATTCTTTTTAGTGATGATGATAAAAGTATCAGTATTGAACCTGCTGAAATATTTTTTTTCCCTGAAAGCCATGCAACTCCTGCCGTATTGACAATAAATTTTGGAGAAATTGAAAGACAGATTCATATAGATCCCCTTACTGCAATGCCTATATTAAATTAAAATATGCAACCCCATCCATTAGATTTGATTCCACGCACCATTTATTTCCTTAATAGTAAATCTATCGACAACAGTCAGTCCAACCCTGAACCTATGGAAAACTATTCATTTTGGAGGAACAATTCAGCCTTTTCACTCGTTGAACTCATTGTCTCGGTGTTACTTCTTACTATGATTACCGGTATGGTTTACTCCGTTTTAAATGTTGGCATCAAATTCTCTAAAAAAGGAGAAACACAGCTTCAGGCGATTGAAAGAGAGCATGGATTTATTAATCTCATAAATGCTCAAGTAAACAGCGCTCTTTATGATCGAGTGAAAAAAACTATTTCAATTTCCTCTGAAGACGACGTTTTGCGAATTTCTACTCGGCACCCTCTACTTTATCACGATACGAAGGTAGTTTTAGCTCTCTATCGTTTTAACAGCAGCGATCAAGCCGTCTACTATATGGAAAAGAAAGATTTTTACAATGAAGAATACGATGAAGAATATATTCCCGATTTTGATGAAATGATTTTCCTCATGGAAACTCAAAGTGATTTTGTTATGGAGTATGATGATGAAACCGAAGAAGTTCTCATTACTTTTGAAGAGGGTGAATATGTTTTCACACCCAAATGCAGCAGTCCGAACATATTATAATTTTCAAAATATTACACTACGTGAATTACTTTGTGACAGGAGTATTTTCCAAGATGAACAATGAAAATAAAATACATATCTCTAACTCACAAGGATTTACGCTCATAGAAATTGTCGTTGCAATGATTATATTAGGTTTAGCTTATGTTGCAGTTTTGCAGAATTTTTCTGTTTCAATGAAAAATATAACCAAAATTGATCTAAGCAGGACAGAAGTGGTTAACGAGGTCATGGAATTTGATGCTCTACTTAACCAAGATGAAGAGGAAATAGTGGGTAATAACTTTCCCCAATTTCTTGAAGGGTAACGGGGGAATCACAAAAGAGGCGGT
>CAMYJP010000110.1:9233-14060 GCA_947258675.1 uncultured Desulfobulbaceae bacterium
TGAAATTACTAAGATTATAGATGTTTAATAATATTTTTCATGAACAGTATTAATGAAAAACAACGAATAACTTCGCAGAATGGATTTGCACTGGTAATTGTTATTGTCGTTATGCTGCTTGCAACCTTTCTGGCTTCTCAACTTATTCTTCTTGTCAGAACCGAACTGAAGATTGCCTATAATATCAGAATGCGCGCATCCGGTCGTTTTTTGGCAGAGGCGGGAATTAATCTTGGGTTGTTCAGAATAATGGACAAACCGGTAAACATTGATGATGAAGAGTACGATATATTCCTTGAAGGTTTTATGTATGAAACTGCTTTGGAGGAAGGCAAAGTTCAATATTACGCGGTTAATGAATCAGGCAAAATTGATTTAAATCGTTTTCAACCGCAGTTAATGAAGCTCTTTCTCGAATATCATCAAGTGGAAGAGGAACAGGTAATGGTTATAATGGATTCTCTGCAAGACTGGATTGACCAAGATGATTTCCACCGTCTGCAGGGAGCAGAAAAAAACGACTATGAAGAGCTGGATCCGCCCTATATACCAAGAAATAAACCAATTGCTGAACCTGCTGAGTTTTTCTTAATCAATGGTACAGAAGTTCTTGCGGACAAATTTGATCCTGCAGATGTCTTCACTGTTCATAATAGAACCAGAAAAATTAATTTCAACAGCCTAACCCCATTAATGCTTGATTTTCTTGTGGAAGGAGATGAGGACAAAAAAACAGCATATTTTGAGTCTCAGGACCTTTATTTAAAACTAAATGCAGGCAATGCTCTTGAGATATTAGGAAATGAACGTTTTAATCTTGTAAGAACATATCTGTCCTATACCTCAGGGAAAATCCGATATTATTCTATTGTGTCTGTCGGTAAGAAGGATTACGATGCCGGCGACGAAACTTTCAGTCAATCTATACCAGGCACCAAAGTATCTGCTCTCGTTAATGTGACAAGAACCAGATACCAATTTCTTTCATGGCAAGAAGATCAGACATGAAAAATTTTCTTGAAATAATAATTCAACCAGGTGGGATTACTGTTTGTCATCCTCAGGAAGGAGGCGTCGATGAAAATATAAACGCTAATGATCCTTCTTTTGAGGAAAGACTTGCAAGATTCAGCGCTAACAACGCTATAACAACAACATCTGTTACTATTTATTTGTCTGAGGAATTACTTTTCTTCAAGACTTTTGATCTGCCTCTTAAAACCCCCAACTTGAAAGATGCAGTTAAATTTCAATTAGGGTTGCTTACACCATTTACCGGTGAGTCAATTCTATATAGTTATTCTTCTGCTAGAGAAAAAAGTTCCTACAAAATAAATTTATATGCTGCACATAACCAATCAGTTCAACCGATACTACAAAAAATAACCTCTGCCGGTTATAAGGTCAGCGGACTCTTTCCTGAAAGCCAAAGATATGTTACTCGCTCTCTGCGCAAGGAAACATGGGGCCTTCTACTGCCTGGACGATTTTCCAAGGCTCTCGTTTTCAACGGTACACAAATGGAAAATCGTTTTCTATGCAGTTCCGATCCAGAATTTCATGATTTATCAACTATCTGTGACACTAATATAATTTATAATCCGCTGCCAGCAGATGGTAGTGGTTACTTAGAAGCCCAGCAATTACTTGCTAAGGAACCACTGTTGAAAGACTTTGATCTTTTGCCTCCCGCTTTCAAACGACCAGATTACTCTAAAACAATTGTAACTATACTTCTTGTTTTGAATGCGGTAGCACTCCTGGCACTCGGTGGAATAAAAGAACTTCGACTCAATTCTATCGACCAACAAGTCAGCAGTCAAATAAATTCCATAATGCCGTTTGTAAAAGAAATGAACCAACTCCGAGAAGATGATCAGGCTCTGGCAAAGAATATTGAAAAACTCGAAAGCTCTGGGACTAATCCAGATCTTATTGATTTTTTGACCCGTTTAACTGAAGCATTGCCAATCACCTCCTATCTTGACCAATTACGACTTGAAAAAGGGGGGAACGCAATCCATTTACAAGGTTTTACTGAAAACATTGGGGAATTGACTTCCAAACTTCAGGACCTTGGTGAAACAAAATTGAAATCCACCAGCAGACGAAGGAACGAAACCTTTTTTCAACTTGAGGTTGTTCTGCAATGATTAATATAGCACTGATAATTGAACGGCTGCGCACCAGACGAGCTTTGATCACTATAGCCCTTGTTCTTCTGGCTCTAAACCTGTTTCGTATAGTTTATGATCATTTTGAAGAGCGAGACACCGAAATATCTTCCAAAATAGAGCTGCTGCAACAATACAGAAAATCAACTTTAAAGCTTGCTGAAACAAAAACCAGAGTTGCTCTCCTATCCTCAAGAAAAGATCAGCTTGACAGCTATCTTCTGTCAGGAAAATCAGTTGAAGAAATAAATTCTGATGTACAGATCAAACTTCAGGAACTTATTACCAGTTCCGGATTGTCCGTTGAATCCCTTCGCACTGTTAAACAGAGATATTCACAAAAAGATAAAGACCAAGATGACCCTTATGGTGAAATATCACTGAAAATTACTTTATGAGCCTGTTGTACAAATCCAATACATTATACAAAATAGAGACCTTTACTTTAAAACCATACAGAAATAAAGGACTGAAAATTTTTCTTGACTATAAAACTTTTTACAAAGTTGTCAGTTAATAGACTCATATTATATTTTCAAATAAATAGTAACTTATGATTCAGTAATACTATGCTTCGCTTATCAGTTATCTTAGGTTTGGCTCTCTCACTCTTTTTCCTTATTAGGAGTGGATTAGTAAACCTCAGTCATAATCCATTGCCGCCTGAAAAGAAAATAGTCGGGGCAGAAGTAACTCCCAGTCAGGAGAATGCCAGTACTTTATTTTTTCATCAGGTTCCAATGCCGTTACCAGATCTTCATAAGGGCTATGTTTTCAATGCCGATAGAGAACTTATAGTTGAGGTAGAAGAGCCTGAGCCTGAAGATAAAGAGGAAAAAATTGACAAGGAAGACCTTGATATAGACTTTGAAAGTGTCTCTTATGTAGGGTCAATTATCACCAAAGAGAAACGTAAAGCTATAATTTCTTACTCCGTCCAACCGAAGAGACGAAGTGCATCAAGAAGAACAAGAAGAGGTTCAAGAAGAGCACAAAAAATTGCTACTAAAGCTAAATATGCCCAATTAATTATAGGGGATGAATTCAATGATTTTAAGGTAACTGAAATTCTTACCGATAAAATTGTATTTGAGCGGGATGATGAAAAAATAGAAAAACTTCTTCATGATCCCAAGAAGAACAGACTGGCCGCACCGACAGCACCTGCAACTCCAGCTGCAGCTGCGGCTAAAACAAAACGTGGTCAGCAAGCTGCATCCAGTCGAATTACAACGGTGGGCAGAAGTCGACAAGAAGCAGCGGAACCTAAGATTCCACCGCATTTGGAAAAAGCTGTAAAAACTCCTACTATTACTCGCAGCACAAGACGTCAACCGCCGCAGGTAATTAGCAGAAGGCGACCACCTGTTTCTCTTCCGCCAGGTCAACCCCAACCGACAGGGTCTACCAGGGGTGAATAATATGGATAATAAGCAAACAATCTTCTGGAAATAAAATCAGCGACAAAAATACATCATGCATTTAATACTAAAACTTATCACTAGTTTGCAGCCACACAGATTGAAGGTGATTTATGCAATTTAAATTTATAACTCTCTTGCTTACACTCTTGCTTCTGTTTCTTGGGAGTTGTACTCCTCCACAAAAAACTACACCCGTGCCCGTATGGATCGATCTGGATGAGATTAACAAGAAAATTGATAAAACCGATGAGCAAATTGCATTACTTGATGCTGCCGAAGCTGACGTTCAGGAAACCGAAGAAATGGTCAGGGTTAAAGATTTATCAGAGCCCATTGACAGCAGAAACCGGTTTCTCACGGATCTTAAAGGTTCGAAGCCAAAAACTTTTCCCAAGGCGGAAGAGGATGAGGGCATACTTCTCAATTTTGATAATGCCGACATTTATGAAGTAATTCAAGTCATGGCCGAAGCGCTTGAGCTGAATTATATTATAGACCCCCAGGTAAAGGGCGTTGTTAATATCAGGTCCGGTGAAAAAATTCCCATGGATCATCTTTACGATATTTTTAAAAAAATTCTGAACATGAACGGCTTGGACATTCGATCCGAAGGCCAATATGATTATATATACGTGGCCAAGAAGCTGACATCCCCTATTCTGTACAACAAAGATGATATCGGCAAACTTAAGGATTCTCCGAAAATTATCACTCAGATTGTGCCGATTATGAATATCTCATCGACAGAGGCCTCAAAACTTATAGAACCCTATCTGTCAGCAAGTGGTTCAGTATATGATCTTGCCGATCTCAATACTATTATAATCACCGATTTCGAGACAAAGATCATTGATTCCTTGGTACTTCTTGCCCAACTTGATATTTCACCACTCTCATCCTTAAAAGTAAAATTGATTAAAGTGAATAATGCTCCTCTTTTTGATCTGAGCAATGAACTTACTGAAATACTTTCAGCCTTAAAGATAAATAAAAAGGATTTTGAAGGGGTTACTGTACTTCCGTTGGAACGAGTTAACTCACTTCTACTCCTGGGTAATAATATCGAATTACTGAATAATGCCGACAAATGGATCAAAGAACTCGACGTAATCCCATCCCAGGGCAGAGATAATATATATATCTACAATGTACGCAACTCTGTTGCCTCTGAGCTTGAAGAGCTGGTAAGCTCATTAATCAGCGATGAAGGCACTTCAGCAAAATCAACA
>CAMYJP010000111.1 GCA_947258675.1 uncultured Desulfobulbaceae bacterium
CCTTCTGCAACGGTGGAACAGCCTGTTTTTTGCGGCTCATCATTCCATCAACCCACATAGACTGTCCTTCCACCTTACCGCCAAAAGCACCTTCAATAGTGGCAGGATCATCGGAAACTACCAATAGATCAGTTCCTTCCTTTACGACATCAGTAAGCATAAAGAGAACTGAATGTCGGCCATCAGCTTTTACCTCGCCTACTGCATTGAAAAGATCATTACGGATATCCGCGACTTGATCGAGGGTAGCAAGTTCGATCTGGCCAATACCCACTTTTTTGCCATTCATATCGAAATCTTTATAATCACGGAAAATGAGATCTTTGACAGAAACTCCTTCTACTGAAGATTTCGCCTTCAACATCTCCATAAATAATCCGTCTTGATCAGAAACTCCGGCAACACCAAGCAAATCAACTACAGCAGCTTTGTCGGCATCTGTACATGTGGGCGATTTAAAATTAACTGTATCACTCAGGATAGCGCAAAGCATTGCACCGGCAATATCTTTTGGCAAATCAATATTGTTGTTCTTGTACATTTCATGCAGCACTGTGCAAGTACATCCCACTGGCTGGTTGTAGAAAAAAATCGGGCTATTTGTTGTAATGTCACCAATTTTATGATGGTCAACAATTGCAACAACGTTAGCGTCGCCAATATTGGCGGGGGCCTGTCCGATATCACTGAAATCAACCAGGGCGACATCTTTACCGGCTGCGTCGGTAAGCTCTTCAGGAGCGGTGAGGCCAAATTTGTCCAGTACAACTTTACTTTCGGGATTCAAGTTCGCGGCAGAAATCTGCATACAGGCAACAGCGTCGGTACCTGTTGCTTTCAAATAATTTGCATAGGCGATGGCGGCAGCAACAGAATCGGTATCAGGGTTGGAATGACCAACAACACAAACAGACATAGCATAATCCTCCTAAACTAAGTAATCATAATGGTTTAAATAAATATTGTATGGGCAAAATAAAAGATTTCCCATACATAGCCAATTTCACTTTGACTCTCATACTGAATAGTGATTCATTAACGGAAAGATAGTAGTGTTAAAGCAGGTGAGAGTCAAGAAGAAAAAATCACTAACCTGTCAGGTTTCATTTCTATTTGACGTACCCTCGAAACCGATATACATTATTCACATCTTTAACTTGTTTGAATCTACTGGGAAATTACATACGCAAACCGACGAAGAGATATCATTTCGAAGGGATTGCGAATGTAAACTGAATCAGATTGTAATGGACTAGTAATATATATGGCTAACAGTAACGAATTAAAAAAATCAAAAGCCCCTGTCTTCTTCTGGATCCTGTGTCTTGCAGCTATAATGGTCGGAGCCTTTTTTCTATTTCAAGATGAACTTAAGAATAAATTCTCTCAAATCCCAAGGGGTAAAGAACAGCTGGCCTGGGAAAAAAAAATAACGACCCTTGAACAGGAAATCGCCACCAAAGAGGATGAGAGCGAACCTGTAACAAAAGCATCACCAAATTTAACGGAACCAGAACCTTTCTCACCCGAATTTTCAGAACCGAAGATACAAATCCCTGAATCACCAAGTGAAGCTGAATTGTTGGCCGATGAACTTCTGGCTTTTTTAAATCATCTGGATAGTAAAAATTATTTCCATACAAATCAGTATAAAGAAAAGAGTTTAGCTCACTTTAAGGCAGTTTTGAGCAAACTTTTTGCAAATCCACCGATAATAACCAGAGAGGTTGACGACCTGTTTAATATCATGAATAATATGGCTCATTTCTTCCGGGTGCTCGGCAAAAAAGAAATAGTACTCCTCAAAGATATACTTGAGCAGGAAGATGAAAATATTGAAAGATTGCTGGCACTTTTCTACCGATGGAGTGAAATCGGTGATCAGGTTAAAGAAAAAAATCCTGACATCAGCCTGCCTTTAAAAGATTTATATGAGTATGCTGGTTTTTTTCTTAATACTTTAGGTGGCCAGGCCTATCTGTTTAGGCGCGAATCTCACATCCGTATGCTTACCAAGTATTATGCAATTCTTATTCTCGACAGGGCAAACACACAAAATATCAATAAACACGGAATTGATATTCGATTCCCAATTAATTCTCTTATTGATGAAATGGAAGCCTCAACAATACTGACTAAACGGGACAAATATCTTGACAGGCTGCTTGCCTTGCAATTGCAGTATCAGATAGGGTATCGTTAAGCCGCAGGTACCAGTTTGAAATATCCCAAGAAACGTCCCAAAAAATCCTGCCCGAATAATTCAGTGTGCGGAATTCCTGTAACCCGAAAGTTATCTGCGATCCCCCAAGAGATACAGAAGACTTAGAAAAAGATTGATAAAGTCGAGATACAGGGTCAGCGCCCCCATGATGGCGCCTTTTCGTATTGCCGCTTCACCGCCGTCCATAATTCCCATACCGCCCATTTTAGATATTCTCTGGACATCATAGGCAGTGAGACCGGTAAAAACCAAAACACCTAATGCCGAGATCACCCAGGACATCATTGAACTACCGAGGAACATGTTGACTACCGAGGCAATTATCAATCCAATAAGGCCCATGAATAGAAAAGAACCAAAACCGCTCAGATCCTTTTTGGTAACAATTCCATAGACTGACATGGCAAAAAACATGCCGGCAGCAATAAAAAAAGTAGACGTGATTGAAGTGCCAGTATAAGTAAGAAAAATAATAGAAAGAGTTACACCATTAAGACCTGAATACAATACAAAAAGCCCGGTAGCAGCTTGGGGTGAAAGTTTCTGAACCCGGGCGGAAAGATAAAATACCAACCCCAGTTCGCCGAGTATCAAACCAAAAAAGACAAGTTGATTGCCGAAAACAAACTGCAGCGCGGTTTCAGAATGAGCGACTGTGAAAGCTGTTATTGCAGTAAGCCCAAGCCCGATAGCCATCCAATTGAAAACTTTGGCCAGAAATATTGTCGAAGCCTCAGTTTTTGCCGGGGTAAAAACTTCTTCTCTATTTTTTATATTGTTATACATCCTTTATCCTCCTAAAATTGCTAGACAGTAACTCAACTTATGAAATTATATCCTCTCATTATCGACATTGTTAAATTACATGGAAGTAATTATTATTTATCGTGAGGAAAGCCTCAAAAACTTATATTGAATATGTTCAAAACACAAGGTAAGCATTAATTTCTAACATGCAACAAGCGAAATTATCAGCGACTATAGAGAAAAAACATGAAAATAGCAATCAGTGGAAAAGGCGGCGTCGGTAAGACCACTATTATGGCATTACTGGCTAACCAGTTTAAAAAAGTTGGAAAGGATGTTTTGCTCATTGATGCAGACCCCTCTCCTCAGATGGCGCAAACAATCGGATTTGAAGATGTCGAAAAAATAACCCCCATTGCAGAAATGACCTCTCTTCTTGTTGAACGGTCAGGTAAAACCCCTGGTTCTCCCTTTTACCAGATCAACCCGAAGGTGGATGATCTGCCTGAAAAATTTATGGTGGAGCATAACGGAATAAGATTAATGGTGCTTGGTGCAATTCAAGTGGCTGACGGTGGGTGTGCCTGTCCAGAAAATACGGTTCTGCGTCGCCTTCTTACCAAACTTCTCCTCTCCCCTTCGCAGATAGTTCTTCTTGACATGGAAGCTGGGGTAGAACATTTGGGCAGGGGTACCATTGCTGGGATTGATCATCTGCTTATAGTGGTTACACCTACTAGATCCAGTGTTCGTACCGCCCAGAAAATTAAAAAACTTGCAACAGAAGTACAAATCCCAAAAATATCTTTTGTTGGAAATCTTATTAAAGACAAGACTGATGAAAAATTTCTTTCAGACGCACTGGAAGAAAACCCGGTTGGATATTTTGCTGATATTGCTGCTGTCAGAAAAGCGGAAAGAGATGGGCAAGCAATTACAAACAGTGCAGATGAAACAGGAGATGTGGTTGAAAAACTTGTCAGAAATTTATTACAGACACAAGTCTGAAATGTTTGCTCCAGGTTGATATCAGAAGCACAACAGACAGCCACCAGAATTGTCAGAGAGGAATAACTTACTTCTGTTGTGCTGGCCGCTGGCTGGCAAGATTTATGATGATTTTATCCGATTGGTGCAACCGTCCCACGATGCTTTTAAAGAGGTGTTTGGTGACATCAGGATGTTTTTCAATTATTTCAAAAACCTTATCCCCCGGGAATCTTTTGATGTTTGTTCGTCCTTTGGAAATGATGGTTGCAGATCTGACTTCCCCGGATATTGCGGACATCTCCCCGAAATAGACACCTGGTTGGACTATTTCAGCAATCTTTTTTCCTCCCTTGACAACATTTAGCTCTCCCTGAACAAGCTGGTAGAAATCAATATCCTTGTTTCCTTCCCGAATTATGATATCGCCATTTTCATATTTCTCAACATCAGGATTAACCAGATAGGCGGGCAGGCTTTCTTTGGTGATAACTGTTTTTTTCAACACTTCTTTAATGCTCATTAGCCCTTGTTTAACCTTCAAAAGACCTGCATCCCTCAAAGGTGTCATCCCCTCTTGGATCGCAATCTTCCGGAGTTGATCCTCAGGTAACTCAGCACTGATCGCCTTGCTGACTTCCTCTGTATTCTCCATTAATTCAAACAACCCTACCCTTCCTTTATGCCCACCGGCATTACAAAAGGAACACCCTCTGGCACGAAATGCCTTAAATTCATCGACCTCATCTTCATTTACTCCGATACTGAGTAACATATTCCTATCCAGGTTCTCCTCCGGAGCCTTGCATTTAAAGCAAAGCCGTCTTGCCAGGCGCTGAGAAAGCACCATAGATACAGAAGAAGCCAACATATAAGGGGGAATGCCTATTTCAACAAGCCTGCCGATAGTCGAAGGGCTGTCATTAGTATGCAGGGTGCTGAGGACAAGATGCCCTGTCATTGCAGCTTTTATTGCAATTTCCGCAGTTTCCATATCACGGATTTCGCCAACCATAATTATATCTGGATCCTGCCGTAAAAACGCTTTCAGAGCTGCGGCAAAGGTCATACCGACATCGGTTTGAACGTTTACCTGATTGATCCCTTTGAAATTAAACTCAACCGGATCTTCAGCAGTTAATATTTTAATATCCTCTTTATTTAATGAGTTGAGAATAGAATAAAGCGTGACAGTTTTGCCGCTACCAGTGGGGCCGGTAACCAGCAACATCCCCTGGGGTTTACTTATGCAGCGCTTCAAGGTGGTAAAGGTCGCATTCTCAAATCCGAGCTTTGTAAGATCTACATTCAAATTACTCTGGTCCAGAATACGTAGAACAATCCCTTCGCCAAAGAGTGTCGGCAGAGAAGAAACACGGAAGTCCACTACCTTTTTCCTGCCGATTCTCATCTTGATTCTGCCGTCCTGAGGTACCCGCCTTTCGGTGATATCCAGATTTGAAAGAATCTTAATCCTGGAAACTAAAGCGTTTTTAATGGAAAGAGGCAGATTCATGGATTTAAAAAGTGACCCATCCGTTCGGTAGCGAACCTGCAGTGTTTTTTCAAAAGGTTCAATATGAATATCGCTTACACCGTCGGTGACGGCCTTTATTAAAATACCATTCACCAGTTTAATTATTGGTGCATCGGAAAAAGAGTATTCGTCAAATTCTGAATCATCTATGTCAGAAGCTTCAACTTCCAATTCGTCGGCAGCTTCAGATGCCAAGGCGCCAAAGTCATCGATCTGCGTAATCGGTAATTCATCTTCAGTCTCTTCATCAGGAAAAAATGTTCTGTATTCCTCATCACTGATATTATAATGTTTTCTATAAGCCTCAATGATATCCTTTTCTGTGGAAACACAGACACTCAAACCCATCTTAATTTGGATTTGTAATGCCTCCACAGCCGAAGTATCAGTTGGTTCGGCCATGGTAACCTGCAAAGTTTTTGTCTGAGATGCGATCCGAAGAGGAAATGCCATATATTTTTTGGCTATCTCATAAGGAAGGACCTTAAGCGCCTCCTGATTAGGTGGCTCTTTTGAAATAACCACTGCGGTGAATCCATGCTGCCGACTTAATACATTTAGAACGGTTTCTTCTTCTATAAGACCGAGATGAACCAGGACTCTACCAAGCCTGTCACTTGTTTTTTTCTGCTCTGCCAGGGCCGTATCCAACTGATTTTTGGTAATGTACCCTTCTTTACGGAGCATATCTCCGATCCTGAGTTTACCCGCACCTGTCTGGTCTTTGACCGTTGCCGATAGGCTAGAATTTTTCTCAGCAGGAGATTTTGTTAGGGGAGGTTTTTTATTTGCCGTTTGAAGTGTCATTGAAAACAGTTACATATAAAAAGAGGTTGCAATATGTATTAGTATAATATTTGGCCTTATCGTCTAATAATGCTAAAAATCTAGGGAACTTGATCACAAAAAAATAAGCGGATCAAAAGTGTTATCGGCACTTCTGATCCGCTTATTTAATGAAAACTGACCAAGACTTTATTTCTTCAATATTACTTTTAAAAATACTTTTTTCTCGGATCATGGGACTGGCTCAGGTGCATCTTCACCATACAGGTTCCTATCTCTTTCAGTTCAGAGTCATTTTCATTTCTATTCAACTTGGCTTGTCCATCTGCCGAATAACTCACACCATCCGCGCCATATACTTCCTCGGTAAATTGTTCAAAAAAAAACAGGCCGGAGACAGTAATTCCCCAGCCCGTTTTTATATAAAACCAGCTTTTCCAAAATGGTTAAGAATCTACTGCCACTGATCACAATACAAAACCAGCCAAAGCCAACACTCCTACTAGACATGTAAGTGAGCAAGAGTGCCGCAGATTTGCGCGATC
>CAMYJP010000112.1 GCA_947258675.1 uncultured Desulfobulbaceae bacterium
CAAGCTCAGATGTTTTGTCCGCTAGTCCAAGTCCAGGCCCAAGAGCTAATGCTTTCATACCATCAATGATATTTTTCATTTCCGGCAGGTCTTCTATAGAAAGAAAATCTGCAGATGAATTAAAGGGTATGGTCATTGCTTCACTTAAAGCCTGTTCAAATACCACGTTTAATGCATGGGGCACACAAAGGCTTAACAGGCCGGTTCCACAACGTAGAGCACCTTGTGCACTTAAAATGGCGGCACCTGTTTTACCAGTAGAACCGGCAATTATCAACAGATGACCAAAAGTACCTTTGTGTGCAGCAGATGGCCGTTTCGGCAAATATTTGCCTACATCAAACGTCAGTTGCTGACGCATGAATTTGGCCTTACTAACAGCTTCCTCAGGAATTGAGATATCAATTACACTCAAAGCACCGATATAGTGCTTGCCTGGATAACAGACCTGACCCGTTTTGGCGAGTCCGAATGTAACAGTGAAATCAGCTTTAATGCAATCACCCAAAGGTTGATCACTGTCAGCGTTCAGTCCGGATGGAATATCAACAGCAACAATAGTTCGCTGCTGTTTGTTGATATAGCGAATTACAGAACCGTAATGACCAGTGACTTCTCTGGTGAGTCCGGTACCGAAAATAGCGTCTATGATAATCCAGCTATGCGCTACCTGAATGGAACATAATGCGAGATCATCATCGTTTTGTATTGAAATAATCTCAATGGGCAGACTTTGAACAATATGCAGATTGATTTCTGCATCACCCTTGAATTTTTCTGGTCCAGCAAGAAGGAATACAATGGGTTTTGCCTTTAACTGCAGCAGATGCCTAGCAATGACTAATCCGTCTCCACCGTTATTTCCAGGCCCAACAAAGATAGGGATAATTTTACTATCAGGGTTTCCATAGCGATCAACGATCGCTTCAACCGTCCCGCGTCCGGCATTCTCCATAATTTTGCATTTCTTTGGCTGTCACTAATTTCATTCTTCCAATTCCTTTGTTATGTAATCAGATTGTAGAAAGAATTTTCCACTCGGGTATCAGGTCAAACAAATACTAAACCGACAGTCAAAATTCAATTACAGCATACAACAAAAAACCTCCATTAATAAACAGGTTTTATAAAAGGGAATATTTGATCCTCACGACCAAATATTCAGATGCAAGTGCCATTAATAGAAAACTCTGGTATAATATGGTCTCAAATTTTATGCGGAAAAAATATTTTTCTTCTTCTTTATACCTTCACCCTTGAGCATATTTTCCAGAATAAATAATTTTTAGACAGATACAAAGTACATACATTATTTTCATACCATTATCTGCCCACAAAATTATTTCTTTTCCAGACAATGACATCCCCAAACAGCAAAAAATATAATTCTCTCAATAGAGCTTTTCTGAATTCCATTCCCAATCGGCCTGGGGTGTATCTTATGAAAGATACTTCAGAACAGATTCTCTATATAGGCAAAGCCAGAGATTTGAAAAAACGTCTCTCGTCATATACCGGTATTTCTAAAAATGAACAGAATAAAACAACCTTAATGATTAATAAAGTTGCTGGTATTGACACCATCTTAACTAACACTGAAAAAGAAGCATTAATCCTTGAAGCCTCGCTCATTAAAAAATATAAGCCTAAATATAATGTCATCTTAAGGGATGATAAAAACTACCCTTATATCAAAGTAACCATACAGGAAAAATGGCCAAGAGTTTTTATGACCCGTAGACGACAGCGTGATAAAGCTCGGTATTTCGGGCCATTCTCTTCTTCATCAGCCATGTGGAAAACACTCAACTACCTGAACCTCCTGTATCCACTCAGACGCTGCAGCAGCAAAAAATTTTCTCATCGTTCTCGCCCATGCCTTAACCATCAATTAGGTCGCTGTCTGGCTCCCTGTGTGGGACTGGCTGATCATCAGCATTATATGGAATTGGTTAATAATGTTCTCATGGCTCTTGATGGGAAAAATAAACAGCTTATCCACGAACTGAAAAAACAAATGAAAAGGGCTTCAACAGAACTCAACTTTGAAGAGGCGGCATTGTGCCGTGACAGGATTGAAGCACTCACCAAAACTTTAGAAAAACAGCTGATTACTGCTTCACATTTTAGTGATCAGGATGTGTTTGGGTATTCGAAAATAGATGGAGCTGTGGCTCTTTCAATTCTTTTTGTCCGTAGCGGTATTCTCACCGGCAATAAATCATTTTATCTGGCCGAACCTGCTGGTGAAGACCACGAAATCCTAGCCCAGGTACTCAACCGTTTTTACAATGAGGAAAATCCTGTACCATATGAAATCCTTCTTCCCTTCACAACCCAGGAAGACCAATTGTTATCCGAATGGCTAAACGAGATACGGGCAGGAAGGGTCTATTTGAAGATTCCGCAACGGGGTGCAAAATTCAACTTGCTGAAAATGGCGGAGACCAATGCCAGGCAGATTCATGAGGACCGACAGAAAAAAGTGCAGACCTGGGAGAAACTGGCTGCAGATACTCAGAAAAATCTGCGGTTAAAAAATATACCTCATCGAATTGAATGTCTTGATATCTCCAACATTGGTTCCAGTCAACCAGTCGGTTCTTTAGTCTCATTTATCAATGGTGAAAAGGACAAATCCAGTTATCGACAGTATAAGATCCGAACAATCGAAGGACCGGATGATTATGGAATGATGTCTGAAGTATTATCTCGTCGTTTTGATAATAAATCAAAAGATTCTAAGGTACAGACTGTCAATCTGCCTGACCTGCTTATCGTTGACGGCGGCAAAGGGCACCTGAACATTGCAGTTAAGGTGATGAAAGATCTACAATTAGCTACAGCAATAGATCTTGTTGGAATTGCAAAAGAAAGGGAACAAGATGGAGATAAACTCTACCGGCCAGGCCGTAAAAACCCTATTCAGCTTGCAAGACATAATCCTGTTCTCCTTTTTTTAATGCGAATCAGAGACGAAGCCCACCGATTCGGTATTACTTTTCATCGAAAATTACGTCATAAAGAGACGATTAAATCCCAGTTGGATCAGATACCTGGAATCGGTCCTGCCAAAAAGCAGCTTTTATTGAAAACCTTTGGTAGTGTAAAGAGTATAAAAGCAGCTTCAACTGATTCCTTATCACAAATTCCAGGTATAAATCTGCAGTTGGCAAAAACAGTTTTGCTTCATCTCAACAAATAGAAAATTTTCAGTAGGACAATTACTGATTTGAAACCGATGAAAATCATTGTATTTGAGCAGAATGGCTCGGGAACAAAGAAAATACAAGGCATCAAGCAATACGGTAGAAACCTTGAGATACTTGCTGTCCACTCAATAAATTCTGATCTTCCAGAATTCATTGATAATCCTGAATTTTATATAATCAGCGAATTTACAGCTGACCTCGTACTTAATTTCTTAAAACATCCAGACCTATCTGAATATCTCGCCATTATCTGCCGGGACAAAAACATTCCAGTTATCACTTCAGGCCAGAAGATAAAAAATGGTATTACTCCATTTACCTGTTGCGGATTGGGCCGCCGCAAAGGGCTGGGAGAGTATGGCAATCAATTCGGCTTTCCTGAATTCGAATTGGAAGTGAAAGAGAATAGAGTGAGTCAAATTAAGGTTACCAGGGGAGCACCATGCGGTGCCACCTGGCAGGTTCTATCAAAAATTATTGGATTGACCGTTGAAGAAGCAATTCCGACCATTGCCAGGGAAGTACAATATATCTGTGTTGCAGATCCCAGCAATTTTGATCCCATATCTGGAAAAAGCCCATTGCATTATGCCGGTGATGTTCATACAGCTGCCTTTAATAAAGCGTTAAATAAAAAATGAAAAAAAGGCTATTAAAGAATTCCAAACTGATGTTCGTTTCTCCCTGGCTGCTTGCCGGGGCAATAGGATTGCTGACCATTATTATTGTTATTCTGGCTGCAAACAATATTCAACGCGAACAGAAGCTGATGACAGACAGTCTCTTTCGCAAGGGACAGGCTTTAATTAGATTCATCGGCGCAGGAATGAGGACCTCAATGATGAGTTCAATGCTTGGTGGTCTGCGAATAGAGGTAGAATTTGCCCAGATACAAAATTTAATCGAACAAGCTTCCGATGATCCGGAAATACTTTATTTAGCCATAGTTGATACTAGCGGTAAGATATTAGCCCACAGCGATCCTGATCAAGTGGGCGAAGTGATTGATCGCGACTTGAATGCTCTCATAAGCGAAGGACCAGATAGTAAATATCACATAATCAACCAACCGACAAAAAATCAGAAAGCTTTTGAAGTCGCAGGCCTTTTCGATGCAATGCATCGGCGCGGTAGAGGTTTTCAGAGAAGATGGATTCGCCCTCAATTTCCCGATTTTGATTCCATTACCTCAGGTGGACGTCGTTTTATACTTGTCGGCCTTGATATTACAGAGTTAGAGAATGCCGTAAAACAATATCGCTATCAGATACTCTTTTTATCTCTGGTGTTGCTGTTAGTTGGTCTTGGAGGCTGGATATCCCTCCTTGCCGTGCAAAGTTATCGCATGTCGGATCAAGCCCTGAATCGAGTTCAGGCTTTTACCGGTCTGCTTATATCAAGATTGCCGGTCGGTATTATTGCAACAGATCAGGAAGGAAAAATAAAGACTTTTAACCAGGCAGCAGCAAAGATGATCGGCAAAAGTATCAAAGATACAGTTATTAATCGAATGCCTGAGCAAGTATTACCTGCCTCAGTAGCAGAGTTTTTTAAACAATCAGGCGACACCTTACAACAAAAAGAAGTATCCGACTATGAACTGACTCTTCCATCAGAAGAAGGCAACTCATTTTCTCTTCTTCTCAGTTCAGTACCGGTATTGAATCCTGAAAAAATTTTCATGGGCCAGGTACTGTTAATGCACGATTTATCGGAATTGAAAAAACTTGAGAAAAAGATAAGACGCCACGACCGATTGGTTGCCCTCGGTAAAATGGCGGCAGGCGTTGCCCATGAGGTGCGAAATCCACTCAGCTCAATTAAAGGACTTGCAACATTGTTAGGCAGTAAATTCAGCGATGGCAGCGAAGAAAAAGAAACAACCCATTTTCTGGTTGATGAAGTTGAACGACTCAACAGAAGTATCACAGAACTTCTCAATTATGCCCGACCTGCACCGTTGCAGCGTCAATCGGTTAGTATCAGCGATTTGCTTCATAGCTCTGTTAAGCTGATACGATCCGATATTCACGCCCTGGATATATCACTTTCGCTGGATGTTCCATCCGATCTCCCTGAAATTAAAGTCGATCCTGATCGTATGAATCAGGTTCTTTTAAATCTTTATCTGAATGGCTTGCAGGCACTGGAAAAGGTACAGAAGGGTGATGGATTGCTAAAAATTTCCGCAGCTTTTGATTCTTCCAATGGCAATGTCATTATAAAAGTTGAAGATAATGGTATTGGCATTCCGAATGATCTTCAGGAACAGATACTTGATCCATATTTTACCACTAAGCCAGAAGGGACTGGCTTGGGTCTGGCTATTGCCAATAAAATTATAGAGGAGCATGGAGGGACCATCAATTTTGTCAGTTCTCCTGGAAAGGGAACAGAAGTATTAGTTTCGCTTCCTATTTCGTAAATTGAAATAATATGATAAAGTCATAAAAATTTTTCACAGCGAAAACAAGTCGCCTCAAAACCAAGGTTTGTTCTCTGTTGACCGTAAACCGGCAACCGTAAACTGTTAACTTCTTTTGCGATTTGATTACGAAACAATTTTTTATGAAATGCCATTAAATATATTAATTCAAACAGTTACGTTTATACCTAGTAACAATCAGTGCCTTACGACACGAATATCCATCAAAAAAGAACAAAAGGAGGAATATGATGATTCCAGACAGTAAATTGCCGTGTTGGGATATTATGAATTGCAATCCAGACAAAATTTGTCCCGCACGGCAGAACACTGAAAAACCCTGTTGGGAAATCGCCGAAGAATTTGATGATTATCGAAAGGCATTTAATGTGTGTGTCGATTGTATCGTGTATTTGCTGAAAAACGGTAATAGCGTTCTTTCTGAAAAAGAAATAAATATACTTGTAAAACAGAGAGCTGACTGTTCCTTGGCATAAAAAAAAACAAAAAAGCCAGATTGAAAAAATCAATTCTCAATCTGGCTTTTTCTTTTGTTACTTTTTTATCTAATCTAATTATCTAATCAAGCATTTCCTTCACTGTAACTTTTGATAAATCGACTTAACTGGGCAATCTGATAAGACTTAAGGTTATTAAACATAACACTGTGCCTTCTCATCGGCATCGCGCTGTTGTTAATTGAATAATCTGAAATAGAAATAATAGGAAAATCTCTTAAACATAATCCATGCCCATAGAAGAGAATATCCAGTTCCAAAAGGTTGCTGAACCACTGTTCTTTTCCGACATAGTGAAATGCAAGGCCATTTTTACTGATATCAATAATATGGAACATTACAGTAGAGTCGGTCATTTTAACATATGCACGATCTTTGACCCGATAACGTTCATATTGCCTTACGCTACTCAATTTTTCCAGTTTTCCCATAGTACACCTAACAGTAATATTGAATACCAAGTTTTATAATCTGATACTGCAGTATTCATACCATTATGATGTAAAATAAAGTATTATAATAATTTCAAAAAGATATAAAGAAAAAAAATCGCCAAAACAAAAAAAAATCCAATTATTCGGAAATTCAAATCTCGAATTTCGATAATACGGAATTTAAAGCTTAAAAAAATTAACTTCAGTTTTATTCTCGCAATAGAATAGTAATAGGCCCGAACATTTCATGAAGAGTACTATAAGACTATCTTAAAATGCTGTGTTAGCACGGTTAATCATTTGATATCAGAATAATTTTCCGATAAAAGTTTGTATAGGTTTCCTTACCATATCCTGTCAATCCCCACTTGAGGTAGTTAAATGCCGAATTCGAACACTCCTGGAGTATAGTTTGGTATGCTGATAAGTTGATAGCAAAAAAAATACCCCGCAGATAATAACACTGCGGGGTAAATAACTTGGCTTCTAAAAGTGTAAAAATAATTATTAATTTACTTCTGGGACGGGAGCTTAAAGCCGCCCGGAATTTTGTCTTTCAAAGTGTCCTCCAGGGCTTTACTAGATGCTTCTGTACCTTTGTCCACTGCTTGCTGCGCCATATCCTTTGCAGGTTCTGTATATGCCTCGGCAGCCGGTTTCTCCATGGTTGGAACACTACTTTGTTCTGCTGATTTCTTATCCAGTAAAGAAGCAGCCATATCCTTAGTGGTCTTGACAGTTTCTTGATATTTTTCAGGTACCATTTCCTCTGCTTTTTCAATGGCTGCCTTTCCCATATCTTTTGCGGTTTCAACTACTTCTTCTTTTATTTCACCTGCTTTTTCGGTGGTCTTTTGAACAACCTCCTTAGTCATACCTTTACTTTCCTCGATAGTTCCACTAACTTTCTCAGCAGCCTCTTTGCCCATCTCAGAAGTTTTTTCAACAACTCCTTTTGCTTTTTCTACGGTCTCAGGTTTTTCTGCAGTTTGACTACAACCATTAATACTAATTAAAAAACCAATTGAAATAA
>CAMYJP010000113.1 GCA_947258675.1 uncultured Desulfobulbaceae bacterium
GAGATCACCAACCATATCAACGAAATTCCAGAAAATTGCAAAACAAGCTGAATGCTATCAGCCGGGCAGCAAAGTTATGCGCCAAGTGGAGTAACATCTGCTTGGTAAATCAAGGGCGTAGAGCCCGTGAATTTTGAGGAACCGGATGAGGGAAATCTTCACGGATCTTTGGGGAGTGCGCCGGGTAACCGGTGCCTTTACCCGGAAAAATCCGTTTTTTTGCAGCTTATTCATCCATTTTGTTGCAATTTATGCTTCCATTGAATTCTTAACTAGTTGATATTATTCACCTGAAATTTGCAACTTATGGCCACGCCGACATTAAATGTCGGACTTTTCAAGTTGTGGTCAACGAGACCGACTGAAAATGAAAAAATTGTCACATACCTTTTTATTATAATGACGAATATGTCAAAGGATGACACTGCCACAATGTGGTATAAAGCCTTGATATTATTGAAAAACATTGACATCGGGCCCAGTAAGTTGTATACATCATGGTTAACGCTTTGATTTGAGGAGGTTTGTTAATTGAAAAAATAAATGAAAAAAGGGGGGGGAATGACAATAGTTGATACATTCATTAGTAAATTTGTCTACTTTTTAGCTGCCAGCTTATTAGTTTTAGCGCTATCCACGGGATATGCCATAGCCCACATGGATGGAGCGAACAACTGTTACGGAGTCGAGTGTACAGAATAGCAATTAAAGCAGCTGATGTAAGTTAAAGCTGAGCCGATACCTGGCTCAGCTTTTTTTTGATTATTTGGACAATAAATCGCAGTCTAAGACTGGAACTCATATTCACATTGGCGAAATTATCCATTGTGAGCTGGTCTTTTTTTAAAGTGGTCGAGAGGTATTATTCAATGACCAGCACCGCACAATTTTTGGCCTGATGCAGAATCTTGTTTGAGGTGCTGCCAAAAATAAATTCCTCCTTTTTTGATATCCCCCGGCGTCCGATAACGACGGTGCAACAATTTAATTTGGCCTGTTCCTCAAGAATGCAATCTGCTATGGAAGGGGCCTGTTTGCATGAAACCAACGTTAAAACGTCTTTCGGCGAAAAATCAGAATCAACAAGAAGCTGCCGGTATTTATTAAGCATTTTTTTGGCTTTTTCTTGTTGAACGGATTTCCATTGCGCACGGGTGTTTTCATTGTCAAAGTATCCAAGTGCAGGTTCGAGAATAATATTGAGCAGAAGTACTTTGATACCTGAATAGCAACCGAAAAAATCACCGATAAATTGAACAGCTCGCCTGGAGTTTTCTGATGCATCAACAGCAATTAATATTTGCCGTTCAACCAGTTCGCTTGATACACATTTTGTCCCAATTTCCATGGCTTCACCATTTTATTTTACTTAATGAATAGAAACCTCCTGCAGATCAAGTAATAACTGATCTGTATCATCATAGAACAGTTTGGCACCGTTAGAAAAATGCAGCAGTATATTGTTGAGAGAAGTATCAATATACGGATAGATTTTTTTCAGGTTTGCTAGCCGATTGTTAAAGATGATATTCAAGTCATCCTGGTGCAGCTCATTAAAAGGCAGCGATTGTTCTTCAGCAATATTTTGTATGGTGACATCGCCGCCACCGACAATAAATATAAGAATATTGCCCAGACCAAAGAGGTCATATCCAAACATGTTTGATTCGTGGAAATAGTCAAAATCGAAATCTATCCACCGGTAATTATTGGTCTGTCTGTCTCTAAGGATGTGATCCCGCCTTATATCGCCGTGTTTGTGGCCGTGATCATGTAAAAATTTTATGGCAGAAATCAGGGATGAAAACGATGTCAGGAGTTCTGGAAGGTGGGTGTAGTAATACTGTTCATGGTTCAGGCAGAGCTTAAAAATGTAATCATCGAGCCTAGGTCCTTTTATGTAGTCAAGTATCCTGACAACGTTTTCAGCCGTATCCTTAACAGCAACTCCATGCATGAAATGGTCGTGGTCTTTAACCAGGTCAAGAATGGCCGCCTCTTTCTGTGGACTCCTTACACAGTTAAAAACAATATCACCAACTTTTGCCGTTAACTGTTCGTGAAAAACGAGCTTAATTATTTTTACTGTGCCGTCAATAAGGTCAATGGCCCTTTTAACCCAGTATTTCGGTTCGTCATCAAGTCCGAACCTCCCCTCACGTTCACAGTTGCGAATGTAATACGGTCTGTTTGCCAGGATTACTACATCATTGTAGTCGACTCTGAAGAAATCAGACGTATCAGTAATGACCCGCAATTTGCGAGGAATACGATCCAGACCGAGACATTTGCCAATTAATTGCCTTATTGAGCTTGGACTGATATCGATTTTCGAAATAACAACGTCGGCATTAGCCTCGTCATGCAATGGTTGGACATACATTTTTTCAATTGAGTTTAACAGTTAAAAGGTTTGATCCATATATTATTCACCATCAGGGAGTGAGAACCTTATCGATTTCTTTCAATGCCCAATTTGCCTGTTGTCGAACCATCTCATGATCATCATCAAGTAACCCGGTCAGAGGTTCGATTGCTGAAGAAACCCTGAGTTCTCCCAGAGCCTTGGCTGTCATTGCCCTGACATATGGTTCCTGATCCTTCAGGCTAGGAATTAGTTTCGGTGCAGTAAGGGCAATATCGATTTTGCCAATTTTTGCGAGAGCTTCGGCAGTATAGGCTCTGACATAAAAATTATTATCATGCAGCTGAAGTAAAAGTGCTTGCAGTGAGAGAGGATTGCGGACTTCACCAAGCGCCTGCACCGCCTTCACACGAGTAAAAGGATCGGGATCTTTTAATCTATTGAGATAGTATTCAAGGCTGCCCTGCCAATTGAATTCTTCCACCATTGCTAGGACAATTGTTTGGGATTTGTCCTGTTGATTGTCGTCAGCATCAGGTGAATGCATCAGTGCCTGGACCTGCGTGGCCATAAATGTTGCCGTGACAATGAATAAAGTTATCGTCCTGATCTTCATGTAATTTCCCCCTCAAAAAAACGTTTAGTATCTGTCATTAAATTTCAATCTGGCTCTGCTCAGGATAATTTCCGTCAATTACATGTCAGCAAGAGTTAGGCCAGAAGAAACGTTAAAAGATAATTTAATTATTCTAGTGCGTTATGGTGTGCCGTTTTTTATCGAAGTCAGTAAATTGACACACAAGTTGAAAATTTACTGTCAAAATATAGAATAATTGCAAATGATCAAAGACAAGAAAAATGGGTTGAGCCGACCAGCCAGGTGTTTTTTGTTGATAAGATTTAAGCAGGCTAAGGACCGTGAACCAGATCAATAATTGTAATTTCTGGTGGCGCGAGAAACCGAATGGGAGGGCCCCATGTTCCAGTTCCCCGGCTTAAGTATAATTTCCCCTGCCCAAGACTGGTCAGTTGACCGGCATGCACAGGGAAAAAAAACCAGGTAAGCAGGTTAAATGGAAAAATCTGTCCCTTATGTGTATGACCGGATAATTGGAGATCAAAATTACCGAGGCTCTCAGGGTCTATAGAGGGCCTGTGCTTTAAAAGAAGCTTAAAGGTGGTCTCGGGTTGGGAGGCCAGCAGTTTACTTTCCGATTGTGCATGTTGTTGTCCGAAATAACTGGCTGTCCAGTCATCAACTCCGATGATACTGATACCGCCAATTTCTATAGCAGCATGGCGCAGAATTGTGAATCCCGATTGAGCTATAAAATCCAATGAGTTTGATAGCCCCGCGTAAAATTCGTGGTTGCCGGTGATGGCTATTTTACCAAGAGACGGCTTGATTGTTGAAAGAATTTCAATCTCTTTGCTAAGATTATTCAACTGGCCATCCACTAAATCACCTGTGGAGACCAGAAGATCGGGTTTTTCTTTTATCACGGCCGCAGCTATTTTCCTAAGCCTTTTTTCATTGACAATCAGTCCAAGGTGGACATCGGAGATTTGAAGAATGCGGAGCCTGTCTATTCCATCTGGAATCTTTGGACTGGAGATAATGACATGTTCATTCCGTATAGCTGTTGCCTCAAAAAGGCCATAGCAGTATATGGCTAAGGTGAGAACCATCTGAATGGTAACGATTTTCTTTTTGTTTAACTGAGAATTGGTAAAGTTGTAATTGAATATTTTCCGGACATATGTCATTCCAATGAAAAAGGAATCAAAAAAGATTAAAATAGTTATAAAGAGGAATAGTATCCCCATCCAGGAAAAAGCTACATAGGCAAAGACGGTTAAGCCGGTTTCAATCCCCAATCTTTCAGCAAGCCGGAGAAAAATCGGGGCCGAGATCATGAGCAGCATAAAAATGGCAAAAAGTAAAACCGTTTTTGAGGTCGCCTGAAACGCTGTTCTTACTTTGCGAAAGGCATAATAATGCATCAGGCCATAGAGAGAAAAATAGACTGCCAAAAAGATGGACATGCGTGTCTGGAATTCACAAATGAGAGAATTTGGTTATTACGTTTAGACCAGTTAAGCTTTCTACAGAACCACAATGAGCATGGAAAATTTACATAACGAGATGATTGATCAACCAATTACCCTTGAAGTTTTTTCAGATTATGTCTGACCTTTCTGCTGGCTGGCGGAGCCTGCCCTGGTTGAATTAGGAGAGATGGAACCGAAAATAAGCATTCGATGGCGGGCTTTTGAACTACGCCCGGAACCAGTGCCCGTTCTGGACCCTGAAGGTAAATATCTGACGGAAGTCTGGCGTGATCATGTTTATCCACTGGCTGAAAAGATGCATATGCCGTTAAGAAAACCCTCTATTCAACCCCGTACGCGTCTCGCGCATATATTCTCAAAATGGGCGGAGGAACAACCCGTCCAGACAGGATATAATGTGGCCCTCTTCAGCGCTTTTTTGCAGTATGGCATGGATATTAGTAAAATCGAAATCCTGGAACAAATTGCCCGTGAACTTTATCTTCCTGCGGAATCCCTCCGTGAACTTTTGAAAGAAAAAAGATATTCTCAAGAAGTGTCGGAAGATGTTGATATGGCTAAGCAGATCTCCGTGAGGGCTGTTCCTTCATTTGTTCTTGGGAGCCGTTTCTTGGCTGCCGGTGTGCAGACCGCCTCTCGTCTCCAGGAGCTCATCAAACGTGCATTCCAGCAGGAAAAAATGTGAGAACGTCAGATTTTTATCCCGTGGATCATTTCATAATATTGAAATGATTATATATCTCCACTGTCGGTTCCTAGCTGTTCACCTTGAGGTGCCTTCTTAGCTCTCGGGCGATCAATGGCGCTACTGAATATAAATCTAAAAATGAATCACTCTTTACACCTGGATAGGTATCTGCACCGATAACTTTTTTTATCCCGGCTTCAGAAAGTTTTTGTCTTGCGTTACCACACAGTACGAGATGGGTTGCCAATACCATTACATCTTCCGCCCCTGCCTGCCGGCAACGTTCTGTTGTCTGGACAATGGACCCTCCTGTCCTAATCATATCATCACAGATAATAGCTGTTTTACCCTGCACAACGCTTGACACTTGATGAACTAACGTTTGATCCATGGCAAACCTGTCTTTGTCTGCTGCAGTATGGGGTAAATCCAGGCGGCTTGCCAAGCCGGCCACCCATTTGCTGCGTCCATAATCTGGAGAAACAAGAACTAATTCTCTTCGATTAAGTGTTTTGATTTTTTCAACAATGAGACTGTCAGTTCGGATATGTTTCGTGTGGAGTTTCCCAGAATGAGCATGGAGCAGAGCCTCGGAATGCAGATCGATAAACCCGACAAAATCAGGATTCGTCCTGAATATCTGTCTGGTTCGACTAATTCCTTTGGGTATTTCCCCGGAGCCTGGTTTGGCCCTTTCCATAGTTGAATAGCCTTGAAAAGGGATAATGACGTTTATGGAATCAGCTCGCCAGTAATGGCTGCCGTCTATGAAGTCGATGACTTCCTGCAAAGAGCTGTCATCATGAGTACTACCAATGATGATAACATCTTTTCCAGACAATTTCAGGGGAAAGGAATGGAAGATCTCGCCGTCTGTAAAATGTTTTTTTGTCATCCTGGTGAAGGATATTCCCATCTCCACCGCAACTTGTACGGCAAGGTCTGTGGAAGGTTCGTTGGCGATTAGGACAAGGTTCTCAAGGGTTGTTGCTTTCATGAGGTCGAACCAGAAAGTTGGGAATTGAAGAGTTGCTGTTAGACTGCGCTTTTAGCCAGGAAGATACTAATCTCTTTGAAACAGGTCAAGAAAAGAGCGCATGTCCGTGTGAGATGTATGACGAAAAAGCAACAATAATGATTACTTTCAGATCTGAAAAATGTCTTCAAATGGTTGAAACGCAGAATTAAATGTTGTAGGGTCGAATCGACGAATTATCAGCAGTTTTTCACAAGACAAATTAGTCGAGGAAATTATGCAGGGAAGAAAAATTGTATTATTTACTGCTCTGATAATTATGCTGGTAAGTATGGGAATGGCCTATGCTCTGCCATTGATGAAAAAGGTGAACAGTGTTTGGACCGATTTGAATACCGCTGGCTGGCCTATATCTGATCCGGTTACCATGCTTCTGTTTGGTATAGGTCTGGCAGGTGCAGTCGCCCTCTTGAGAAAAGAATAATCAATTATCTTGATATTTATTGAAACCGGAAGCCGGGCCTGAAATGGTTCGGCTTTTTACATGGAAGTAAAAGGCAATAATTTTCCCCTAAAGGTTTGTAATTAAAAGAGAAAATGCATACTCACCAATGCCT
>CAMYJP010000114.1 GCA_947258675.1 uncultured Desulfobulbaceae bacterium
CAGGCCCACTATCAGATAATGAGGATAGCGGGCCTTCACTAGAAAATATGGCGGAGAGAGAGGGATTCGAACCCTCGGTGAGGTTTAACCCCCACACTCGCTTAGCAGGCGAGCACCTTCAGCCAGCTCGGTCATCTCTCCTATTCATCCTATTGTTCTGTTTATCATACAAAATAATGGTGGCGGAGGGAGTAGGATTCGAACCCACGGAACTTTCGTTCAACGGTTTTCAAGACCGCCGCCTTAAACCACTCGGCCATCCCTCCGAGTTTGCGTAGAGGATATGTACCATTTCAGGTGAAGTGTGTCAATATTCCATAGTTTAAGAAATTTGCTAAAAGCTCAATTATAATTTTTATTAAAATGCTTCTCTTACATCTCTGTTGCGCACCCTGCGCTACTTACCCTTTGGATGTTTTTCAGAAGGAAGGACTGCAAGTCAAAGGGTATTTCTTCAACCCGAACATTCATCCGTTTCGCGAATTTAAGAACAGGCTGCGGGCGGTAGAACTATTAGCTGAAAAGAGGCAACTGGCCATTGATTACCATAAAGAATATGGCCTGAAGGAATATCTTCGAAAAGTCGTGTTTTATGAGCAGAAACGCTGTGAACTCTGCTATGGTATGCGGTTAGTTGCTACAGCCAAACATGCCAAAAATATTGGGGCCGCCTGTTTTACAACGACCTTACTATATAGCAGGTACCAGCAGCATGAACTGATACGGAGGAAAGCAGAGAGTGTTTCAGAAGAGTACGGAATCCCTTTTTTTTATCGAGACTTCAGGGAAGGGTGGCAAAAGGGTATTGATATGGCAATTGAGATGAGCCTCTACCGCCAATCCTACTGTGGCTGTATTTATAGCGAACAGGAAAGGTATGACAAACAATTCCGAAAAAAGAAAGTCACCCCGATTAGTTCCTAATAAAATTCATATGATCTACCTTAAGGCAGCGATCCATAATTACCGATAACCCAGCCTTTCTGGCTTTTTGGGCGGCTTCTTCATGCACTATATCCTTCTGCATCCAGACAACTCCGGCTCTTATGGAAATTGCCTCTTCAACTACCGGCAGTACATAAGCAGGATTCCGAAAGATATCTACAATATCAATATGAATTGGAATTGCAGTGAGATTAGGGTAACAAATCATTCCCAAAATTTGACGTTGACCAGGATTTACCGGAATAACCGAAAACCCGGCCTTTATTAAATAACTGGCAACCTGATGGCTGGGCCGAATGCTCTTTGGGGATAAACCGACAACAGCAATATTTTTAGCAGAGGAAAGAATCTTTTTTATATCGGCCTGAAGCGCCATTGAAATCATACTAATCACCGAATGTAATCTACCGGCCGGTCTTGATAGTTAACACTTAATCACCGTATTTATGACTAATATAGTTTATAAATGCTGTTGCGTTCAATTTTTCCCCGGTTACCCTTTTTAAAAGCTCCGGTGGCGAGTAGATTGCACCATGTCGGTATATAGTATCTGTGAGCCAATTCCTTATTTTCTCTAAATTTCCACTTTTTATTGTTTGGAAATATTCCGGATCAAATTTGCAATATGTCTCCCAGATCTGAGCTGCGGCCAGGTTGCCTATTGTATAGGTTGGAAAATATCCAAAACTGCCATGGGCCCAATGTATATCCTGCAAAACACCCTGCGCGTCACTATTCTTTTGATCACCAGCTGACACTCCAAGGTATTTATAATATTTTTCATTCCAAAGGGCTGGTAGGTCTGCAACAGATATACTTTTGTTCATAAGCTCCCTTTCCAATTCAAATCGGGCCAGTACATGCAGATTATAACTCACTTCATCGGCCTCCACACGAATCAGGCCAGGCCTTATTGCATTAATTTCAGCATAAAAAGAATCAAGAGATCTATCTTTAAACTGATCAGGGAATTGTTTCTGTAGTTCGGGATAATAATTTTTCCAGAATGGCAGGCTCCGGCCAATAATATTCTCCCACAAGCGAGACTGGGATTCATGAATACCCAGAGAAACCCCACTATCAAGGTGTGTTTCAGCTAATTCTTCGGCCACGCCTTGTTCGTAGAGCGCATGCCCGCCTTCATGCAGAGCGCTGAATATATATTCCAGCGAACGGTGATGATAGCGATTTGTCACCCGCCTATCGTTGTGTCCAAGACTCGTTGTAAAAGGATGGGCTGATGCATCCTGACGGCCACGCTCAAAGTCATAACCGATCTTTTTCAAAACCATTTCTGAAAACTCAACCTGAGCATTTAATTCAAACTCAGAAGAGACAACTGATCTTGACTCAATTGCTAGTCCCTTTTTATTAATTATTTCCACTAAAAAAGGTGCCAATCCGTTAAAAATCTCAGACACCTCAGAAGCTAAAAGCCCTTCTTCATGAAGATCCAACAGCGCATCATAGGGCTCTTCGGCATATCCAAGATACTCTGCTTTTTCAATGCTCATATCGACAATTTTTTCAAGTAACGACTGAAAAATTGAGAAATCAGAAAGCTGCTTGGCTTTCACCCATACTGGCAGGGCTTGTGAAGTGAGGCGTGAAAAATCAGCAACAAATTTTTCCGGTAATTTACTGCTATGCTTATGTTCACGCAGCATAATACGCAAAAGAGCATTGTCCTCTGTGGACAGCGACCGCTTTATGTCATTTAATCTGTTCAAAAGGGATTCCAGGGCAGGGGAGACTATTCTGCGATGGATGATACTGCTCATAAGGGCAAATTGACTTCCCCTGGCTTCAATTCCACTTGCAGGCATCATTACTTCCTGGTCCCATTGCATTAAGGACATGACATTACCAAGAGATGTTAACTCCTTGGATATCTCACGCAATTCTTCTATTTCCGACATCATATTCTCCTACTGGTAAATGTTGATGGCCTCGCAAAACTTCACCAGCTATTTTGTAAGTCAGAAAGACCTGTTAATTACATTACGAAAATATTATAGAAGGTAGCATAAATCATTTCGCACACCATTAAACTATAAGGTTTCTTTTTTAATATACTTCTAACTGTCTGTTTATCAGAATGATTTGAAATAGAAACCTTTCAATTATAAAAAAATATTGTACCAAATTGCTGTGCTGTATTATTATGGCGTGTTTATACATAAGAAAAAAGAAACACTAATTCTATAAAGGCTACCATAAAGCATCTTTCAGTTGCGTATAAAGGATATTACTCCCTAACATGCCACATTGTTTCGAAACCGGGTAAATCTGATCAATGGTTATATTTCTATCCAATACAGCGGTTGGTTGGGTTTGCCCTGGACTCCCAATGTAAAAAGCTCCTGAACAAAACGATCTACAAAGGAATATACATTAGTATGTACTTTCAAGACATCATATTGGAATTAAATAAATATTGGGCTGAAAAGGGATGTGTCATTCAGCAGCCTTATGATATGGAAGTTGGTGCTGGAACTTTTCACCCTGCCACTTTGCTCCGTGCTCTTGGACCTGAACCTTGGAAAGCAGCATATGTGCAGCCATCCAGAAGACCTACTGACGGCCGCTATGGGGAAAATCCCAACCGTCTTCAGCACTATTATCAATATCAGGTGGTAATCAAACCTTCTCCACTGGATATACAGGAGCTTTACCTTGAAAGTTTAAAGAAATTTGGTCTCGATCTTCTTGAACATGATATCCGTTTTGTTGAGGATGACTGGGAATCTCCTACGCTTGGAGCATGGGGCTTAGGATGGGAAGTGTGGCTTGATGGAATGGAAATCACACAATTCACTTATTTTCAGCAGGCAGGGAGCATTGATCTACATCCTGTTACCGCGGAGGTCACCTATGGCCTTGAGCGAATAGCCATGTATCTGCAGGGCGTAGATAGTGTCTATGAGATAGCCTGGAATAAAGAGATAAATTACGGACACATTTACCACCAGGCTGAGGTAGAATTCTCGACTTTTAATTTTGAAGAGGCAAATATAGAGGCCCATATTTCTTTCTTTAACACCTATGAAGCAGAAGCTTTTAAGCTACTTGACAAGAGCCTTATTTTGCCGGCTTATGACTACTGCTTGAAATGCTCACATATTTTTAATCTGCTTGATGCAAGAAAAGCCATTAGTGTAGCCGAGCGGACACGCTACATTGGTAGAATTCGAAATATTGCCAGGAAAGTCGCTGTCAATTACACCCAACAACGTGAGGAAATGGAGTATCCTCTTTTAAATACTTGAAACTGATTGACAGGGTGTATTATGTCAATAGGGGAGGGCGTTTTTGTAATTGACATGAAGCGGTGCCAGCGCAGACCATAACTTTGAAAATAATCTCAGAAGAGAAACCAGTCGGATTTCACATAATTAAAAATGGCGGAAGTGCATGGGAATCGAACCCACCCACCGGGCTGTTAACCCGATGCACCGGATTTGAAGTCCGGGAGAGCCACCAGTGCCCTTTCCACTTCCCCAATTATTTCTAATTGGTTAATTATAATAATATTTCATTGTTCGGGTAAACAATTTTTTCCTGTAGGTTAGGTAGAATCCGTTAAAAACATGCTGTTTATTCAAATTAACTGCAAATAGATAACATGTTTAAAACCCTAAACAGTATATTCAGAAATATAGCTGGTTAAGGGGTTTATAATTAAAAACATTATCCGATATAAAGAATATAGCTGAGACGGACATTTTCTGGTATTTTTTCCTGGAGTTTTGCAGTCAACCATTTATGCTTTTGATTATTTTTCAAATGAGATCAATATTAATCAAAGATACTATAATAACGAGCTCAATTGCGAGCGCTCATGTTTTTTGGGGGTAGTACGCATGAAATGTAATCGGTTAATAACACTACTTAAAAATTGGTATGTACAGGTTCAAGATGAATCAATGGCTCCAGCTCGAATGATAGATTTTATGGCCAAACATATGGCAGGGTGTGAGGAATGTCTTGCTGATCCTGATATTAAAGAAGAAGCTGAAAAGATCAAGGAACATATCCTGCCGCCGCCCAAGGTTCCAAAATCAAAGGAGCCTGTTCCAGATGAAGATTCAGTTGAGCCTGTTGAAGCTGAGACCGCCGAAATTGACGAAGATGAGGTTAGTGAAGAAAACGGCGTAGCCGACAGCGATGACGAAATCGATGACGAGCTTGAGGAGGAAATTGACATCGATGTTATATAGATAACAAAATAACTTTCAGCCCACGTTGGGCCTAAAATGCGCTCTTTTTTTGAGCGCATTTTTTTATTCTAATATCCAATCCCAATTAAATTCTAATGTTGCTTCTCCCAAGAGAAAATTGAACTGAATTAGCCATGCCGTCGGCTTCTTTGATTCGCCACAACGTTCCTTCTGGTTCTCCTCCTTCTCACATTTTTACCGCTTTGAACGCTGCTTTTTATAAAGAATCCAATCTAATCGGAAAATTCGTGCAAGATTAATTTTTCCGCCGCGTCTAATGGTACAAGTAGTTAATTTAAACTTTAACCCAAAAGGGAGGAAAACAAATGGAATTTGCAAATCATATCGTTGAAACTTTAGAGAGCCAAGAACTCGTTGAAACAAAGAAAAGTTCAAAATTTATAGATGAATGTTTTGTATTTGTCATTCGCCTTATTGCTATAGCTGCCGTTTCGCTTGCAACCTTATCTACTTTGGCAATTGGTTTTTAGGAACTATTTCTGCATTGATAGACTTCAACTTTCTTTTTTTGGAAACTAACTTTTGGGTTAATTTAATTTAAAAGAAAAGGTCATACCCGATTTAGGTTATGACCTTTTTTTACTTCCTTTTCCGCCGCAGACCAATCAAACTAAAAAGACTGGATCCAAGCACCCAGACAGTTCCGGGGATGGGAACAGGAGTGGAGAAGTCACTCTTATCAGTCATTGTTCCGGGAGAAAAGAGATCTCCCTCGGAACCTGTTGATGTGGAATGCAATACATGGGCGAGGCCCGTTATATCAGGATCAAGAGTTAGAGATTGATCATTCCCGCCTTCTGGGCCGTAAGTGAAACTGTCAATAAGAGCAGAAGTTTGATCAAATAAAGATATCGTATCACCAGAATTATTCAGACTTAGCCCACCAGTCGATGCAGTTTGAATAATGACAGAAGGTGGTAGGTTGTTAACTACTTGAGTGATAACAACACTTGTACCATCGAAGGTAGGATTCCCGCCACCAAAAATTAAAATTGGCGAGAAAGGCTGCAATACGGTGCCAGCACTGAAATAATGTCGCGTCGCCTGTCCATCACGAATATACCAATCTGTCAGATCTACATTGAGCGCTGAGATATTAACAATTTCTACAAATTCATCATCTGTCGAATGTCTTACACCATCCAAATTAGCATCACCAGCAGCATCGCTCGCTGGGTCTGCTAAAACTTCATTTATTATTAGTGAAGCATCTGTTTTTAGAGCAGGAAGTAGCATTAAACTTATGGCAGCAATCACAATTAATAATTTCTTCATTTTTTTCTCCTTTCAGCGGGTACGTAAGTTTTAACAACTAAATTTTAAATTAACTTTCAGATTTAAATACCTATATAATCACCTTCAATTTTCCCCATGCTTAACGGGAATATTTTTCAATGCACACGTCATTAACATGGTCTTAGCAACACCGTCAACCTGGCATTACCACTTGAAAATACTAGGCAAAATGCTAGATTGAGAAATTGTTACGCAAGATGATTAATGAATTTATCTGACTGGATTAGGGGA